>PPEA01000322.1 GCA_002967005.1 Mycobacterium talmoniae | reverse complement strand
CAGTTCCGCAGCCGGCCCCGAACCCCGCGGCCGCTCCGGCGGCCGCGGCACCTGACCCTGGTGCCGCGATCGGGGGGTCGACGACGTCGCTGGTCGAGTGGGTGACCGGGCCCAACAGCCCCAACAGGACCCTCGAACGGTTCGGCATCTCCGGCACCGACCTCGGGATCCCCTGGGACAACGGCGATCCCGCCAACCGTCAGGTGCTCATGGCGTTCGGTGACACCTTCGGCTACTGCCGGTTGCCCGGCCAACAGTGGCGGTACAACACCTTGTTTCGCAGCCAAGACCGCGACCTGTCCGACGGAATCCTGGTGGGCCCCGGCATTGTCGGCAACAAATACTCCGGCTCACCGGTGCTGCAATCGAACTTCTCCCGGCCGATCCTGCCGCACGTCAAGTGGGCGCCCAGCCAGGAGGGCATGATTCCGACCGCCGCCATCTCCGTCGGCGGCAAGCAATACATGAATTTCATGTCCATCAAGCAGTGGGGCCGCGACGGCGAATGGTCGACGAACTACTCGGCCATCGCGATGTCACCCGACAACGGCGAGCACTGGGGGATCTTCCCGCAGACCGTGCGGTCCACGGCGCCGGAGAACGTCCCCGGGGCCCGGTACGTACCGGGCAATGAGAACTTCCAGATGGGGGCCTACCTGCGCGGCGGCGACGGATACCTGTACTCGTTCGGCACACCGTCCGGGCGCGGCGGGTCGGCGTACCTGTCCCGGGTTCCCGAAGGCCAGCTCATCGACGTCACGAGATACCAGTACTGGAACGATTCCGGGGGCTGGGTGCCGAGCAATCCGGGCGCGGCCACCCCGGTGATCCCGGGCCCGGTGGGCGAGATGTCCGCCCAATACAACTCGTATCTCAAGAAGTTCTTGGTGCTCTACAGCAACGGCGCCAACGACGTGGTGGCGCGCACCGCCCCGGCGCCGCAGGGACCCTGGAGTGCCGAACAGCCCCTGGTGTCCTCGATGCAGATGCCCGGCGGCATCTACGCGCCGTACCTGCATCCGTGGACGAGCGGGAAGGACGTGTTCTTCACGCTGTCGCTGTGGAACGCCTACGACGTGATGTTGATGCACACCGTGCTGGGGTAGGGACGTCAGCCCAGCGGAATCGACTGGTCGTCGTCGCGCGGGCCGAACAAGCCGAATAGCTCGGTCATCTGGGTGGTCGGCGCCGGTGTCCAGTCCCAGGCGGCGATCTGGCGCTGGTATCGGCGGCTGAAGGTGCCGCGCAGCAGCTCATAGCCGTCGGCGCGCAGCAGCGTCTCGGGGTCCCCGGAACCGCAGCGCCACTGCTGGCCGTGTTCGTCGCGGATCAGCAGCGCGGTGCTGTGCGCAGCCGCCGCGCCAGCAGCGCCATCATCACCTCCAGCACGGGCTGCCAGTGCGCGCGGTCCGGCCGGGGCAGCCGGAGCGCTTCGCGAAGGTCGGCCTCGTGCCCGATGACGTCGCCGGCCAGGTTGGGGCCGGAGAGCTTTGACTGGGCCAGCGCCGATTCGGTGCCGGGGGCGACGCGCTCCCACTCGGCGAGCAGCTCCGCCACGGACTGGTGCCGACGCTCCCCGACATGGCGGGCCGTCCATGCGTCACCGGGTGCCCCGTCCAGGCGTCCGCTCGACAGGTCGGCCGCACCCCCGACCAGATGCGCCAGCACGTCGTGCACGGTCCAGCCCGGGGTGGCGGGTACCGGGGTGCGCAGCTGGTCGTCGCTAAGGGTGCTGACCACATCGGCGACCCGCTGGCGGGCGGCGCGGTACCTCACGTCAAGCATGACGACCTCCGCCGAGTGCCGAGCAGGTCAGAGCTTGTCGGGGCACAGCTCGTGGCGTGCCGCGTCGACCACCAGCGGGCCGTTGTCCTGGAAGGCGTGCTGGGGGTGGTTGGCGGCCTGCTCGGGGGTCTCGCCGTCGCGGAGACGCGCGCAGGCGAAGTGTCCGGCGGTCACCCAGTCGTTCTCGACCGGGCCGTAGCCCATGATGTTCTGGCCGTGTGATCGGAGATAGTCGAGGTAGCTTGCATCATCGGCGTGCGCGGGTGCCGCCAATGTGATCGCGGCAACAAATGCGGCGGCGCCAATCCCAATCTTCTTCAACATCGCGTTTACCCTTTGGCTCAACGTGACCCGCGGATACAGACCACAGACTTCAGTTGTACTCCGTCGCTTGGCGCGGGTGGCATCCCGGTGGGGCGTAATGAGAGCAGCGACACGCGAACAATCCAATGGGTTCGCACGGCGCCGCTGCGGCCAGGCCCAACCTGCCCATGTCCGGGCGGCGGCCGATACTGACTGAGTGTGGTATCGGCTGTATGACGATCTGTTGCTGGCTTCCCTGGTGCTCAGCGGCATGGTGGGGTTGATGTTGCGCTTCCTCCTGACCCGCGAACGGCTCCAGCTGGCCCGTACGGTCGCGAAAGCGGTCCTGGGCGTCGCGCTGTCTTATATCGCGCTGTACGCGGCGATCTTCGGCGTCTTTTTGACGATCTGGCTGTACATCCCGGTGGCCAGACTGTTTCACTCCGGACCATTGCTCACGGCGGTTGTGTGGATTCAAATGGCCGTGATGGTTGGAGGCGTTGCGCTCTTGGTCTACCGCAGGCCGATAGCCCGCATCCCGGTGATGCTGTTCACCGTGACGACGCTGGCTTTCGGCGCATGGCTGGTACTGAATCCGTTCGAATGGCTGCCACATCCAACCTGACGCACCTTTGACGGGTGAAACGTGAGGTCCCCCAGAAACGGTGGACGTCTGAGATAGCGGGACGGCGGTTCCCTGGAAAGATGTTCCTATGCCACGACGCCGGCGTTGGTATACCCCTGAGTACAGGGTTGAGGCCGCAAATCAGGTGATCGACGGCAATCAGCGGGTTGCTGAAGTTGCCCGCGAACTGGATCTGCATGAGAACCGGCGGCATACCTGGGTGCGTGATGAACGTCGGCGGATGGCCACCGCCGTAGCTGGAATCAGGGCCCGATCCCGGTGGAGGCGAGCCGCTTTCGGCTGAGGAGCGGGCGGGGTTGGTGCGGCTGCGAGCGCAGGCGGCCAAGCATAAGCGCTGGTGCAGACCCACGACCGCGCGTTGGATTGCACCGCATAGTCGGTACGTGCGTGTACGGTAGAGCGCAGACCGGGAGGGGTTCTGCGGCCCCGTGAGTCGATGAGACCCTCGGTCGCCAACTTATGTTGCCGCTGGTCACCGCCCCAGGCACTCCGACAAGCGCTCCTCAACGTTTGCGTCGAACGGAGGTAGCGGCCATGGTGGCATGGGCGGTGTTGGGCAACTGCCAGAGGGGTACAGCTTGATCCCGAAACCGCAAACCCGACCGGAGGCACTAGCGCGTAATTTCGGCCACAGGACGCGTGCATAACCGGGATCATGGTTGTTCAGGTACCTGTTGAAGCCGCCAGCGATGAGATCGGCCATTTGCACGCCGATACTTTCTTGCGATGGCATGAATGAGATGGCGTCGACAAGGTTATCGAATGTGGTGTAAAACGATCCGCTCCGTGTGGCGTCGCGAAGCTTCTTGTCATCGGCTTGTTCCTCATCGCAGATCACAAGCCCGCCTGTGGTGTGCTCCGCGCAGTCGTAGTTAATCCGTTCGAAAAGCGGTTTCACACCGTGCAGGATGGGTGATTGGTTGCCATATGTGCGGCGCTGATCGACCGCGACAATAATGATTTTCACACTGGAGATCTCGACGAGCGCTTGAAGGCAACCCAATACCAGTGCCCTTCTCTTAACACTAGTATCGAGGCCCGACCTAATCATCCAGTTCGGCTTTTTCTCCGGATCACGGTTGAGCCCGACATGACTGAATTTCAACTCGTATGGGTAGTTGCTGGCGAATCCCAGGCGCAACGCTGTAGTCGCGATGCTGTTCTTGAGTTGCGGAATCTCATCCGCGTCAATTCCAAAGCCGCCCAGCGTAAAGAACGGTGGCTTATCAGGCCTGCCGGACCGGTCACCGGCATCATCGAAGTAGTACACCCGCACTTTGACCGCCTCACAACCCTTTGGGCCAAGCGTCCGCCATGGCGCCATCCCACGCTGCTGCGCCGAGGACTAGCTGCGCGATGAAACAGTGAACGGTGGTGCTTCGGCCAAAGAGAATCGCGTGGTTGACTGGCCCGCAGATCGGTTTGGCGGTGTGGCCCATCTGTTCATTCCTCGGCTGGTTGTGGAATCTTTGCACTCAAGTCTTGGCCGCGATGCCAGCGAACTTGTCAACAAAATGTTGACGGCTGTGTCACAGTTCTATGCATGACCGCCCTTGAGCAAGAGCTGCGGTATGCGATCGCATATCGCAACGAGATGGCAGTCGAGCTGGCGAGTTTCCTCCTGACCCTCGCGGCTGATGATGGTGGAGGTCCGATGCCAGTCGGCCTCACGGTCCCAGCTATTGGCAGTGACCCGGACCGCCTCCTCGCCAACGTCCAGGCGCTGACTGCCGTAATCCTTAATCGCGCCGGGATGCCATGGGACGCGATGGCGGCCCAACTCGAATGCAGCAAGCAAGCCCTACACCGTCGCCTCGCAATGCGGGGCGAGAAGCTATTCGAGGAGGCCGTTTCTCACTTCGGTGAGGAGCAACGCACAACGGATACGCGGGCCCTGATGGAGGCCCTATACGCCGCGGAGGCGATCCAAGGTCGGGGTGATGACCCACTGGAGTTACAAGTTGTGGTCCGCTCATTGGTCCCGTGGGGCTCGGCAGACTTGATCTGGAGGCTGGTCACATTGCCTGCATCCGAATACATCTTGGCTGCGGGAAACCGACTTGCGTCGGCCCTCATGAGATGGAGAAGGATTCCCCGTTGGTGGTGGAAACGGGGCGACGACTTGCAAATGGGCAAGGGAGCCAAATGAAAGCTGATTCCTGATGCTGAATTAAGAACCTGGCATCTGGCGCCGTGTACTCTTCGGTTTTCTGCGAGATTGCTGGCAAAAGGACGTCCCAGGAACAAACTTGGGGCGTCCTTCCGTCTGGTCAAGTCAGACCAGTGCCAGCGCCTCACGCAGCGCTACGGTGTCCGCCTGGGACAGCAATACCCGCTGCGCATCCCGCTCGTCCTGGCTGGACCGGCAGGTCGGCGAACGCGATGGCCTGGACGATTCGCGTGGCCAGTTGGCTGGCGCGGCTACCGCGGGCGGCGGTGAGCACTCCCGCGGCGGTTTCGGCATCCAGTAGCACCTAGCCCAGGCTGCGGCGACGCGAGTGCGGAGCGTTGAGGGCGGTGGTTGGACCTTCGGTGTTGTTGCTGTTCACTTGTCCCCCCTCAGGGTCTCGCGGTTGAAAGCGAGCAAACTGTCCTGGGAGGGCCGAATAACAGCCGGATCACATCGGGTACTCGTAGCCGGACCAAAAACCGCATATGACCTGCTGCTTAGTTGGGTGCCCCCGGCAGGATTCGAACCTGCGGCCTTCTGCTCCGGAGGCAGACGCTCTATCCCCTGAGCTACGGGGGCGCGTGCAAGAAGCTGCGCCAGTGGGCTCCGACAGCCTAACGCATGGCGCCCACCATCAAAGAACCGGACGGATTCGGGTCCTGACCACGTCAGACCATAGGATGGAGCCTCGTGACCCCCGCCGATCTGGCCGAACTGCTCAAGGCCACCGCCGCCGCGGTCCTCGCCGCGCATGACCTCGACACCGCCGCGCTGCCCGCGACGGTCACCGTCGAGCGCCCGCGCAACCCTGACCACGGCGATTACGCCACCAACCTGGCGTTGCAGCTGGGCAAGAAAGTGGGCGCCAACCCGCGGGAGCTGGCCGGCTGGCTGGCCGAGGCGCTGGCCACGCCGACGGCATCGCCGCCGCCGAAACCGCCGGGCCGGGCTTCGCTGAACCTGCGCCTGGAAGCCTCGGCGCAAAACGTCGTGGTCACCAACATCCTCGACGCCGGCACCAACTACGGCCACTCCGACAAGCTCAACGACCTCGAGGTCAACCTGGAGTTCGTCTCGGCCAACCCGACCGGCCCGATCCACATCGGCGGCACCCGCTGGGCCGCCGTCGGCGACGCGCTGGGCCGGCTGCTGACCACCCAGGGCGCCGACGTGGTGCGCGAGTACTACTTCAACGACCACGGCGCCCAGATCGACCGGTTCGCCAACTCGCTGATCGCCGCCGCCAAGGGCGAGCCCGCCCCGGAGGACGGCTACGCCGGCAGCTACATCACCGACATCGCCGCGCAAATCCTCGCCGAGGTCCCCGACGCGCTCGAGCAACCGGCCGAGCAGCAGCACGAGACCTTCCGCGCGATCGGGGTCGACCTGATGTTCACCCACATCAAGGCCTCCCTGCACGATTTCGGCACCGACTTCGACGTCTACACCCACGAAGACTCGATGCACACGTCCGGCCGCGTCGAGCAGGCCATCGAGCAGCTGCGCGACAAGGGCAACATCTACGAGAAGGACGGCGCCACCTGGCTGCGCACCAGCGCCTACGGCGACGACAAGGACCGGGTGGTCATCAAAAGCGACGGCAAGCCGGCCTACATCGCCGGCGACCTGGCCTACTACCTGGACAAGCGGAGCCGCGGCTTCAACCTGTGCATCTACATGCTCGGCGCCGACCACCACGGCTACATCGCCCGGCTCAAGGCGGCCGCCGCGGCGTTCGGCGACGACCCGGCCACCGTCGAGGTGCTCATCGGCCAGATGGTCAACCTGGTGCGCGACGGCCAGCCGGTCAAGATGAGCAAACGGGCCGGCACCGTGATCACCCTCGACGACCTGGTCGAGGCCATCGGGGTGGACGCCGCCCGGTACAGCCTGATCCGCTCCTCGGTGGACACCCCGATCGACATCGACCTGGCGCTGTGGTCCTCGGCGTCCAACGAAAACCCGGTCTACTACGTGCAATACGCGCACGCGCGGCTGTCGGCGCTGGCCCGCAACGCCGCCGAACTGGGCCTGATCGGGGACACCGACCACCTGGAGCTGCTCACCCACGACAAGGAGGGCACCCTGATCCGCAACCTGGGTGAGTTCCCGCGGGTGCTGCAGACCGCCGCGTCGCTGCGCGAACCGCACCGGGTGTGCCGCTACCTGGAAGACCTCGCCGGCGACTACCACCGGTTCTACGACTCGTGCCGGGTGCTGCCGCAAGGCGACGAGGAGCCGACCCAGCTGCACACCGCGCGGCTGGCGCTGTGCCAGGCCACCCGCCAGGTCATCGCCAACGGCTGGGCATCCTGGGCGTGACCGCACCGGAGCGGATGTGAACGTTCATCCCGCCGGACCCCGGCACGCCGACGAGATCCCGCACCCGGGCGCGCCGCCGCGCCCGCAAACCCCGGAGGAGACCGGGCAGCTCGCGCCGAATGTCTGGCCGCGCAACACCGTTCGCGGCGACGACGGCGTGGCCAGCATTGCCGGCGCCAAAGTCACCGACCTGGCCGCCGAGTACGGCACCCCGCTGTTCATCATCGACGAAGACGACTTCCGCGGCCGCTGCCGCGACATCGCGGCCGCGTTCGGCGGCGGCGCGAACGTGCACTACGCCGCCAAAGCCTTCCTGTGCAGCGAGATCGCCCGCTGGATCGATGAAGAAGGGCTGTCGCTGGACGTCGCCACCGGGGGCGAGCTCGCGGTCGCGTTGCACGCCGGATTCCCCGCACAGCGGATCACGTTGCACGGCAACAACAAATCGGTCACCGAGCTGACGACGGCGGTCAAGGCGGGGGTCGGCCACATCGTGCTGGACTCGATGACCGAGATCGAACGCCTCGACGTCATCGCCGGCGAAGCCGGTGTGGTGCAGGACGTGCTGGTGCGGGTCACCGTGGGCGTGGAGGCGCACACCCACGAGTACATCTCCACCGCCCACGAGGACCAGAAGTTCGGGCTGTCGCTGGCCAGCGGTGCCGCGATGGCGGCCGTCAGACGGGTGTTCGCCACCGATCACCTGCGCCTGGTCGGCCTGCACAGCCACATCGGGTCACAGATCTTCGACGTCGCCGGCTTCGAGCTGGCCGCGCACCGCGTCATCGGGCTGCTGCACGACGTGGTCGCCGAGTTCGGCGTGGACAAGACCGCCCAGATGTCGGTCGTCGACCTGGGCGGCGGGCTGGGCATCTCCTATCTGCCCTACGACGATCCGCCGCCGATCGCCGAACTGGCCACCAAGCTGGGCGCCATCGTGCGCGACGAGTCCGCGGCCGTCGGCCTGCCCACCCCGACGCTGGTGGTCGAACCCGGCCGCGCGATCGCCGGTCCGGGTACCGTCACGCTCTATGAGGTCGGCACCGTCAAAGACGTCGAGGTGAGCGCCACCGCGCAGCGTCGCTACGTCAGCGTGGACGGCGGCATGAGCGACAACATCCGCCCCGCGCTCTACGGTGCCGAATACGACGTGCGGCTGGTCTCGCGGACCAGCGCCGCCGCCCCCACACTGTCCCGCATCGTCGGAAAGCACTGCGAGAGCGGCGATATCGTCGTCCGCGATGCCTGGTTGCCCGACGATGTGCAGCCGGGCGACCTGCTGGCGGTGGCCGCCACCGGCGCCTACTGCTATTCGATGTCGAGTCGTTACAACCTGATCGGGCGTCCCGCCGTGGTGGTGGTGCGCGACGGTCGGGCCCGCCTGATGCTGCGGCGGGAAACGGTCGATGACCTACTGAGCCTGGAAGTGAGGTGAGCGTGTTAAACGAGGAGCCGGTCGGTGTCGCGGTATTAGGGCTCGGCAACGTCGGCAGTGAAGTGGTCCGGATCATCGAAGACAGCGCCGATGACCTCGCCGCCCGGATCGGTGCGCCGTTGGTGCTGCGCGGCGTTGGCGTGCGCCGGGTCGCCGCCGATCGGGGCGTGCCCGCCGAACTGCTCACCGACAACATCGAGGAACTGGTCTCCCGCGACGACGTCGACATTGTCGTGGAGCTGATGGGGCCGGTCGAACCGGCCCGCAAGGCCATCCTGCTGGCGCTCGAACACGGTAAGTCCGTGGTCACCGCGAACAAGGCGCTGCTGTCGCGCTCCACCGGGGAGTTGGCCGACGCCGCCGAGCGGGCCCGCGTCGACCTGTACTTCGAGGCGGCCGTTGCCGGCGCCATCCCGGTCATCCGGCCGCTGACCCAGTCGCTGGCCGGGGACACGGTGCGGCGGGTGGCCGGCATCGTCAACGGCACCACCAACTACATCCTGTCCGAGATGGATTCCACCGGCACCGATTACGCCAGCGCGCTGGCTGACGCCCGGGCGCTGGGCTATGCCGAGGCCGATCCCACTGCCGACGTCGAGGCTTCGACGCCGCGGCCAAGGCCGCCATCCTGGCGTCCATCGCCTTTCATACCCGAGTCACCGCCGACGACGTCTATCGCGAGGGCATCAGCAACATCACCCCGGACGACGTGGCGTCCGCGCGTGCCCTGGGCTGCACCATCAAATTGCTGTCGATCTGCGAGCGGATCACCACCGCCGAAGGCCAGCAACGGGTTTCGGCTCGGGTCTACCCGGCCCTGGTGCCGTCGAGTCATCCGCTGGCCACCGTCAACGGTGCGTTCAACGCCGTGGTGGTGGAGGCCGAGGCCGCCGGTCGGCTGATGTTCTACGGCCAGGGCGCCGGCCGGGGCGCCGACCGCCTCGGCGGTGACCGGTGACCTGGTGATGGCGGCGCGCAACCGGGTGCAGGGCAGCCGCGGCCCGCGCGAGTCCAAATACGCCCAACTGCCGATCGCGCCGATCGGCGACATCGTCACCCGGTACTACGTCAGCATGGACGTCGCCGACAAACCCGGTGTGTTGTCCACGGTGGCAGCCGAATTCGCCCAACACGAAGTCAGCATCGCCGAGGTGCGCCAGGAGGGCGTGGCCGACGAGGACGGCCGACGTGTCGGCGCCCGGGTGGTGGTGGTCACCCACCGGGCCCCCGAGGCTGCGCTGTCCGAAACTGTTGCCGCGCTGGCCGATTTGGACGCGGTACAGCGGGTGGCCAGTGTGTTACGACTGGAAGGAACCGGCCAGTGAGCGCCGCCCCGAGAACCATTCACCAGCCCTGGCCGGGCTTGATCGCCGCCTACCGCGATCGGCTGCCGGTCGGCGACGACTGGACCCCGATCACGCTGCTCGAGGGCGGCACCCCGCTGATCCACGCCACCCGGCTGTCCGAACAGACCGGCTGCACCGTGCATCTCAAGGTCGAGGGGCTCAACCCCACCGGCTCGTTCAAGGACCGGGGGATGACGATGGCGGTCACCGATGCGGTGGCCCGCGGCCAGCAGGCGGTGCTGTGCGCCTCCACCGGCAACACCTCCGCGTCGGCGGCGGCCTACGCCGCGCGGGCCGGGATCACCTGCGCGGTGCTGATCCCGCAGGGCAAGATCGCGATGGGCAAGCTGGCGCAGGCGGTGATGCACGGCGCCAAGATCATCCAGATCGACGGCAACTTCGACGACTGTTTGGAACTGGCCCGCAAGATGGCGGCCGATTTCCCCACCATCTCCCTGGTGAACTCGGTCAACCCGGTGCGCATCGAGGGGCAGAAGACCGCGGCGTTCGAGATCGTCGATGCGCTGGGCGCCGCCCCGGACGTGCATGCGCTGCCGGTCGGCAACGCCGGAAACATCACCGCCTATTGGAAGGGCTACCGCGAGTACTACGCCGACGGCGTCACCGCGAGCCTGCCGCGCATGCTGGGCACCCAGGCGGCCGGTGCGGCGCCGCTGGTCCTGGGTGAACCGGTCAGCGAACCCGAGACCATCGCCACCGCGATCCGGATCGGTTCACCGGCGTCGTGGGCCCAAGCGGTGGAGGCCCAGCAGCAGTCCAACGGGCGTTTCCTCGCCGCCACCGACGAGGAGATCCTGGCCGCCTACCACCTGGTGGCCCGCTCCGAAGGCGTTTTTGTCGAGCCCGCGTCGGCGGCCAGCATCGCCGGGCTGCTCAAGTCCATCGAGGACGGCTGGGTGGCCCGCGGTTCGACGGTGGTGTGTACCGTCACCGGCAACGGCCTCAAGGACCCCGACACCGCACTCAAAGACATGCCGAGCGTGACCCCGGTGCCCGTCGACCCGGTCGCCGTGGTTGCGAAGTTGGGACTGGTCTAGAAGGGGTGTCGGTGACCCAGATTCTGCCGGCCGGGCTGTCCGCGAGTGCGGTTGTGGCGGCGTCAAGCGCCAACCTCGGACCCGGCTTCGACAGCCTTGGCCTGGCCCTAGGCCTCTACGACGAGATCATCGTCGAAACAGCCGATTCCGGCTGGTGGTGCAGGTCGAGGGCGAGGGTGCCGGCCAGGTGTCGCTGGGCCCGGATCACCTTGTGGTCCAAGGCATCCGGCGAGGGCTGCAGGCAGCGGGCGTCGCGGCGCCGGGGCTGGTGGTGCGGTGCCGCAACGTCGTGCCCCATTCGCGCGGGCTGGGCTCGTCGGCGGCGGCCGTGGTCGGCGGGCTGGCGGCCGTCAATGGTCTTGTCGCGCAGGTGGATACGACGCCGCTGACCGAGATGGAGCTGATCCAGCTGGCCTCGGAGTTCGAAGGCCATCCGGACAACGCCGCGGCCGCGGTGTTGGGTGGCGCGGTGGTGTCGTGGACCGACGGCAGCCGCACCCCGCCGGCGTACGGGGCGGTGCCGTTGCGGCTGCACCCCGATATCCATCTGTTCCCGGCGATTCCCGAGCAACGCTCGTCGACGGCCGAGACGCGGGTACTGCTGCCCGCACAGGTCAGCCACCACGACGCCCGGTTCAATGTGAGCCGCGCCGCCCTGCTGGTGGTGGCGCTCACCCAGCGGCCGGATCTGTTGCTGGCCGCCACCGAGGACCTGCTGCATCAGCCGCAGCGCGCCGCGGCGCTCCCGGCGTCCACGGAATACCTGCAGCTGCTGCGGCGTTATGGCATCGCGGCGGTACTTTCCGGTGCAGGACCTGCGGTGATTGCGCTCAGTACCGCTGCGGCGTTGCCCGACGAGGTCGTCGAGTACGGCGCGGCAAAGGGCTTTACCGTCCGCGAGATGACCGTCGGCGACGGAGTTCGCTGGAGTTCGGGAGTGGTGGTGCCGAGCTGAGGCGCGCCACGCGGCGCAGGGTATGCCTTGCTTCCCGCTCGGAAGCAGGTTATTCTCGGAGCCGTCCAGCAATCGCAGGATCTGCGTCTGCACTCATACTGCGATGTCACTGGGACACACCACCAAATTCTTCTCGTGGAGACGGTTCGCCATTCAACGCCGCCGATGCGGGTCAGCACCGCAACACAGGAGATGGTGGAACGCACTCGGCGATTTGGCTGAATGCAACTAACCCCTCGCCGCGACACAACCAGCGAGGGAAGAAAGGAAATCCGTGACTGATACGGACCTCATCACGGCTGGCAGCAGCACCCAAGACAGCCTGCTGTCGGATTCCGTGACCACAAACACTTCCACGCCGGCTGCCGGGGGCGCTGACACCGCCGCCGCGCCGCAGGTCGCGCTGTCGGCGATGGTGCTGCCGGAACTGCGCGCGCTGGCCAGCCGCGTTGGCGTCAAAGGCACCTCGGGCATGCGCAAGAGCGAACTGATCGCGGCGATCAAGGAACGCCAAAACCCGGGCGGCAGCGCCAACCCCGGCCACAGCAACGGCGGCGCCACGGAAACGCCCGCCGGCAGCCCCGCCCCGGAGCCGTCGG
>PPEA01000321.1 GCA_002967005.1 Mycobacterium talmoniae | reverse complement strand
CGGCCGGTGAGCCGACATCCAGCGACAAGCCCGACAAGGCCGACAAGAGCGACAAGGCCGAGCAGGCTGACACCGGCAAGTCCGGCCCGCGCAACGACCAGGACACCGCGACCGAGGGCCGCAAATCCGAGGACGCCAAGACCGAGGAGCGCAGCCAAAACAAGGGCGGCGACCAAGGCGGTGACCAGCAGGGTTCCGGCGGCCACCAGGGCCAGCGTGACCAGCAGAACCGGGGCGGGGACGACGACGGTGACGGCCGTCAGGGCCGGCGGGGCCGCCGGTCCGGGACCGCCGCCGCCGCGGCGAACGCTCCGGCGAGGGCGGGGACACCGAACTGCGCGAGGACGACGTCGTGCAGCCGGTGGCCGGCATCCTCGACGTGCTGGACAACTACGCCTTCGTGCGCACCTCCGGCTACCTCGCCGGCCCCAACGACGTCTACGTCTCGATGAACATGGTCCGCAAGAACGGCCTGCGCCGCGGTGACGCGGTGACCGGCGCGGTGCGGGTGCCGCGGGAGGGGGAACAACCCAACCAGCGGCAGAAGTTCAACCCCCTGGTGCGCCTCGACAGCGTCAACGGTGGTCCCGTCGAAGACGCCAAGAAGCGGCCCGAATTCGGCAAGCTGACCCCGCTGTACCCGAACCAGCGGCTGCGCCTGGAGACCGCGGGCGAAAAGCTCACCACCCGCGTCATCGACCTGATCATGCCGATCGGCAAGGGCCAGCGCGCGTTGATCGTGTCGCCGCCCAAGGCCGGTAAGACCACGATCTTGCAGGACATCGCCAACGCGATCACCCGCAACAACCCCGAATGCCACCTGATGGTGGTGCTGGTCGACGAGCGGCCCGAAGAAGTCACCGACATGCAGCGCTCGGTCAAGGGCGAGGTCATCGCCTCGACGTTCGACCGGCCGCCGTCGGATCACACCTCGGTGGCCGAGCTGGCCATCGAACGGGCCAAGCGTCTGGTCGAACAGGGCAAGGACGTTGTGGTGCTGCTGGACTCGATCACCCGGCTGGGGCGCGCGTACAACAACGCCTCGCCGGCCTCGGGTCGAATCCTGTCCGGTGGTGTGGACTCCACGGCGCTCTACCCGCCCAAGCGGTTCCTGGGCGCGGCCCGCAATATCGAAGACGGCGGCTCGCTGACGATCATCGCCACCGCGATGGTGGAGACCGGGTCCACCGGTGACACGGTCATCTTCGAGGAGTTCAAGGGCACCGGTAACGCCGAGCTCAAGCTGGACCGCAAGATCGCCGAGCGCCGGGTGTTCCCCGCGGTCGACGTCAACCCGTCCGGCACCCGCAAGGACGAGTTGCTGCTGTCCCCGGACGAGTTCGCCATCGTGCACAAGCTGCGTCGGGTGCTCTCCGGCCTGGATTCGCATCAGGCGATCGACCTGCTGATGAGCCAGCTGCGCAAGACGAAGAACAACTACGAGTTCCTGGTGCAGGTGTCCAAGACGACACCGGGTGGCGCCGAAATCGATTAGCACACCCGGCGACGGCCCCCGGCACCCAGTGCGTCGGGGGCCGTCGTGTGCGTTGGGCCACAATGGTGCCCGTGGCAGACACGGTGCAACAACTCCTGCGCGAACGGGTCGGCGACGACGCCCCGGCGGTCCGGTACGGCGAGCGCGTCTGGACCTGGCGTGAGCACCTGGCCGACGCCGCGGCCATGGCCGCCGCGCTGATCAAGGCCGCCGACCCGGACCGGCCGCTGCACGTCGGGGTGCTGCTGGGCAACACCCCCGAGATGCTCACCGCGATGGCGGTCGCCGCGCTGGGCGGCTACGTGCTGTGCGGGATCAACGACACCCGCCGCGGGGCCGCGCTGGCCGGCGATATCCGCAAGTCGGACAGCCAGATCCTGCTCACCGATCCCGCGCACGCCGACCTGCTCGACGGCCTGGACCTGCCCGGCGTGCGGATCCTCGATGTCAGCGGTGCCGAGTGGTCGACGATGCTGGCCGACGCCGGCGACCTGGTCCCGCACCGCGAGGTGCAGCCCACCGACACCTTCATGATGATCTTCACGTCCGGCACCAGCGGGGACCCCAAAGCCGTGCAGCTGCCGCACCTGATCGTGCCGTTCGCCGGTGCGTCGCTGATCCAACGATTCGAGCTGAGCGCATCCGACATCTGCTACCTGTCGATGCCGCTGTTCCACTCCAACGGGCTGCTGGCCGGGTGGAGCGTGGCGGTGGGGTGCGGCGCGTCGATGGTGCCCGCGACGTTCTCGGCGTCCCGGCTATTACCCGACCTGCGCCGCTACCGGGCGACCTACCTGAACTATGTCGGCAAACCGCTGGCCTATGTGCTGGCCACCCCCGAACAACCCGACGACCACGACAACCCGCTGCGGGTCGCGTTCGGCAACGAGGCCAGCGATCGCGACATCGCCGAGTTTTCCCGCCGCTTCGACTGCACGGTATGGGACGGTTTTGGCTCCACCGAGGGCGCGATCATCGTCACCCGCGAGGACGGTTGCCCGCCTGGCGCATTGGGCAAACCGTTTCCCGGCGTGGCCATCTACCACCCCGACACGGTGACCGAGTGCGTCGCCGCCGAATTCGCCGAGGACGGCAGCCTGACCAACCCCGACGAGGCGATCGGCGAACTGGTCAACACCACCGGGGCCGGCATGTTCTCCGGCTACTACAACGACCGGGATGCCACCGACGCCCGGTTGCGGCACGGTATGTACTGGTCCGGCGACCTCGCCTACGCCGACGCCGACGGGTGGATCTACTTCGCCGGCCGCACCGGGGACTGGTTGCGGGTCGACGGCGAGAACATGACCACCGCACCCATCGAACGGATCCTGCTGCGGCTGGAGCCGGTCAGCCAGGTGGCGGTGTACGCGGTGCCCGACGAGCGGGTGGGGGATCAGGTGATGGCGGCCATCGTGCTGCACGACGACGCCGCGCTGACCCCCGAAGAGTTCGGCGACTTCCTGGCCGGCCAATCCGATCTGTCGCCCAAGGCGTGGCCGCGGCACGTCTGGCTCACCGATGCATTGCCGGCGACGGCGACCAACAAGGTCCTCAAGCGGGAACTGACCGCGCGCGGTGCGACGCCCGACGGCGGTGTGCTGTGGACCCGCGACGGCAACCGCAGGACCTACACCCCCGTCGAGGGGCGCCGCACCGCCCCGTCAGCGGTCGGGGAGCTCAGCCCCCCCACACTGACCCGCGGCACCGGCGGGACCGCCGGGACCGGCGGAATCGCCGGCACGGGCGGCGCCACCACCGGCCCGCCGGGCTGCGGAACGGCGGGGATCGGCGGCGCTTCCGGTACCGGCGGGGCTTCCGTAACCGGGGTCAGGCCGGGCCGCCGCGCTTGACCAGCACCACCACCGCCAACGGGATCTGCATCGGCTCGGGTTTGCTGGCCAGCCGCGCCGCGACGCCGGCCTCCAGGTGCGCGGCGAACTCGTCGCGCGCGGATCGGCCGGTCCGCCGTCGAGCGCGGCGGCCAGGATCGGGAACGCCGAGAGCCGGGTGAACGCCGCCCACCGCGCCCCGAAGGCGGCGGCGTCGTTATCGGCCGCATAGTCGGCCCAGAACGGGTCGTCGGCCTCGAAGATCTCCAGCTGCTCGATCGAGCAGCCCTCGAACCGGTCGGTGGGGGCGAACGGGGCGCGAAAGTCCTTCTCGCTGCGGGCGAAAATCGGGATCGTCATCCGGCGGGCCTCCTCGGCGCCCAGCAGCCCGTCGCGGACCTGATCACCCAGCGCCGCGGCGATCGCGTCGAACAACGGCCGGTAGCCGAACTCGCCGTCCGCGCCGACCGCCATCGTCAACACCGTCAACCGGCCACCCGGACACAACTCGCGGCCGCGAAACGCCACGAAATCATGCCAATCCTGGGCGGCCTGCCGGGCGTATGCCGCCCGGGCGGTGTCGTCGGCGCTGTAGGCGATTTGCACGTGATCGGGGATTTCCGGCAGCTCGGCGGCGGCCCGGCTCAGCCACATGGTCGCCCACGACGTCCAGCCCAGCGTGACGCTCTTCGACGGCAGAATCTGCCCGTAGAACGACCGGCCGATCGCGGCGGGAAAGCTCGCCGAATCGGTGTGCAGGTAGCTGTCCGGGTCGTCGGCCAGCGTGCTGAACAGGTCGGTGAAATCGTTGTGCGGCGCGTCGGTGTGCGCCACCAGCACCGCGTGCTCGTGGCGGGTGCGCCGGCGGATCACCTTGATCGCCGCCCCCAGGGGCAACAACGCGTTGCGCCCGTCGGCCGCACCGTAGTCGGCCAGCACGATCGGCTGCGGCGG
>PPEA01000320.1 GCA_002967005.1 Mycobacterium talmoniae | reverse complement strand
CCCGGCCGCCCACCGCCAGCGCCACCGCCCCGGCAGCCACCGCACCCCCGGTGATTAGGCGTTTGATCTGCATCTTCATCGTCACCGCCGCAACTTTCTGTCCGTGTCGGTGACGATCTGCCACCGGCGTAAATTGTTCAACGTCGGCCGGGGACCGTATTCATCCGGGGGTTGGGCGGCGCCGCGGACGGCGGGAATGCGGGCGCTCAGCGCGACGTTTGGGAGGATGGCGGCTGACCTGGCATAATCGACCGGCGACCGCCTGGCATTTCAGGCACCTTGAGGTTCCGGTTCACGCCTTACCGGCGACCCGGCGACCCGCAATCGAAGAGGACATCATGAAATCTGGCATTCACCCTGCCTACGGCGAGACCACCGTGGTCTGCGGCTGCGGCAACTCGTTCACCACCCGCAGCACCAAGCCGGGCGGCCACATCGTGGTCGAGGTCTGCTCGCAGTGCCACCCGTTCTACACCGGGAAGCAGAAGATCCTGGACAGCGGCGGCCGGGTGGCCCGCTTCGAGCGGCGCTACGGCAAGCGCAAGACCGGGGCCCAGCAGGAAGCTTCGGCCGACAAGTAGCAGCACCGACGCCCGGACTGTTGCGGAAACCCGCGCAGGCCGGGCGTCGCTTTGTGTTCGGAGGTTGAGATGACGCAGAGCGTCCAGGCGATCGACGCGTTGTTGGCCGAACACGCCGACCTGGAACGTCAGCTCGCCGACCCCGAGCTGCACAACAATCCCGCCGAGGCGCGCAAAGCCGGGCGCCGGTTCGCGCAGCTGGCACCCATCGTCGCCACCCACCGCAAGCTGGAATCGGCGCGCGGCGATTTGGACACCGCCCGCGAGCTGGCCGCCGACGACGACTCGTTCGCCGCCGAGGTCACCGAGTTGGAGACCCGGGTGGCCCAACTGGACACCCAGCTCACCGACATGCTGGCGCCGCGCGACCCGCACGACGCCGACGACGTCGTGCTCGAGGTCAAATCGGGGGAGGGCGGCGAGGAATCGGCGCTGTTCGCCGCCGACCTGGCCCGGATGTACATCCGCTACGCCGAGCGCCGCGGCTGGACGGTCACCGTGCTCGACGAGACCACCTCGGATCTGGGCGGCTACAAGGACGCGACGCTGACCATCGCCAGCAAGGGCGACGCCGTCGACGGGGTGTGGTCCCGGCTGAAGTTCGAGGGCGGTGTGCACCGGGTGCAGCGGGTCCCGGTGACCGAATCCCAAGGCCGGGTGCACACCTCGGCGGCCGGGGTGCTGGTGTATCCCGAACCCGAGGAGGTCGGCGAGGTCCAGATCGACGAATCGGATCTGCGCATCGACGTCTACCGCTCCTCCGGCAAGGGCGGCCAAGGCGTCAACACCACCGACTCGGCGGTGCGGATCACCCACCTGCCCACCGGCATCGTCGTCACCTGCCAAAACGAGCGTTCGCAGCTGCAGAACAAGACCCGTGCGCTGCAGGTGCTGGCGGCGCGACTGCAAGCCATGGCCGAGGAGCAGGCGCTGGCCGACGCGTCGGCCGACCGCGCCAGCCAAATCCGGACCGTGGACCGCAGCGAACGCATCCGCACCTACAACTTCCCGGAGAATCGCATCACCGACCACCGGATCGGTTTCAAGGCGCACAACCTGGACCAGGTGCTCGACGGCGACCTCGACGCGCTGTTCGACGCGCTGGCCGCCGCCGACAAGCAGTCCCGGCTGCAGGGGACATGAGCCGGCTGCGGTGCGCCATCGACTCCGCCACGGCGGTTTTCGCCGCGGCCGGGATCGACTCCGCGCGCACCGACGCCGAGGAGCTGGCCGCGCACCTGGCGGG
>PPEA01000032.1 GCA_002967005.1 Mycobacterium talmoniae | reverse complement strand
CGTCGCTGACAGCGGCTGCAACCGTACCCCAGCGACGGGAATGCCTTTGGCTGCGGCCAGCGGGTGCCCGACCAGCTCCGCGAACGGCGACAGCAGCAGCATGTCGGCGGGCTGGTCCGCCACCGCGGCAATAATGTCGTTGCCGAGGCTCGCATGCCCGCCGGTGAGGCGAACGCGGCCAGGGCGCGGACCGGCGACACCTCGGCGCTTCGGCGGTGGGCTCCAACTGCGCGGGCAGCTCGCGAAACCCCAAGCCGCAGTTGCGGATCAGCTCCGCGAACGGGGTGTAGGCGGCGATCGCGACGTCGTGCCCGGCCCGCTGCAGCGCTACGCCCACCCCGGTGAGCGGGGCGACGTCACCGCGGCTGCCGACGGCGATAATGACGATGCTGCTCACCGGCTCACCCCCACCGCTCGGCCGAACAACGCGACCAGGTCCTCGCCGTAGGTGTGCGGGTCGAAGTCGGGGTCGCGCAGCAGCTTTTCCACCACGGCGTTGACCGCGCCGCGCAGGGCCAGCGCCATCGAGCCGACCGGGAAGTCGGCGAACTCGCGATCCCGTTGGCCCGCCGCCAAGATCACGGCCGGGTCCAACGCCGCCAGTTCCTCGCGGAGCTCGGGGCTGAGCCCGAGCTCGTCGAAGCGCCGTCCGTCGCGGGGCTGATAACCCGTTGCGAGTTGGGCGAGCGCGCCGATATGCGACCGGTGGCCGTCGAAGTACGCGATGTTGGCCCGGATATAGGCGGCGAGCTGGTCGGCCGCGGTGGACTGCGCCTCGACCGCGGGCACCACCACCGCCAATGCGGTGCGATACATCTCTTCGAGGACGGCGTCGACCAGGTTGTCTTTGCTGCCGAAGTGATACAGCACCGCACTCATCGCCACCCCCACCCGCTCGGCGATCTTGCGGATCGAGGTCTGCGCCCACCCCACCTCGGCGATCACCTCGATCGCGCACGCCACCATCTGGGCCCGCCGCGCCGACTGGGTGAACGTCGCCGGCTCGCCGCGTTCTGATCGCATGTTCCGATATTAGATCAGTTGATCAGTACACGCCTGGACCTGACGGCGGGAGCCCGGATCACGATTAAGAAAATCCTAAACATTTGCCTTACCAATTCCTTATTTAGTCGGTAGAGTCGTCGGCCATGACCCCTTCGAGCGATCAGGCCGTCCCTGCCCGAGTGGCGCTGGTAACCGGGGCCGCACGAGGAATCGGCGCCGAAGTCGCCGGCCAACTCGCGGACGCCGACACCCACGTCGTCGTGAACTACCGGGAGAAGGCCAAGCGCGCCAACGCCGTCGTCGACCGCATCCGTGCCGCGGGGGGCGCGCGCGGCGGTCGGGGCCGACCTGACCGACGACGGCGGCCTGCACCGCCATGGTGCAGGGCATCGCCGAGGAGTTCGGGCGGCTGGACCTGTTGGTGCTCAATGCCTCTGGCGGCCTGGAGCTGGGCGCCGACGCGGGGTATCCGATGCGGATCAATCGCGACGCCCAGGTGCGGTTGACCGTATTGGCGTTGCCGCTGATGCCGCCGGGTGCGCGCATCGTGTACGTGACCAGTCATCAAGCACACTTTTGCGCCCGGGTGCCCGTCCTCGAGGAGTACCTCCCGGTGGCGACCAGTAAGCGTGCCGGCGAGGACGCGCTGCGGGCGATGCAGCCACGCTTCGACAAACGCGGTGTCGGTTTCACGGTCGTCTGCGGCGACATGATCGAGGGCACCATCCTGGTGCGGTTGTTGGAGCGCCGTAAACCCGACGCGGTGGCGGACCGCCGTGTGCACGGTGAGCTCCCGACCGTCGAGGAGTTCGCGCGCGCCGTCGTCACCGCGGCCACCGGCCCGGCCCCGGCGGAGGACACCGTCTACGTCGGCGGACAGGACTACCTGGCCGGCATGGCGGCCTGGCCCCCACCGTGAGATTGCGTCCAGGGTCGTCGAACGGCGCAAATCCACAGCCCTGACGGCAATTTCAGCGGCAGCGCGATCAGCGTGACTGGCAGTGCGGGCACCACCACGACGTTCGGCCCCCGATCCGATCGGATGCCAGGTGGGTGCGGCAGCGCGGGCACCGCGGGTCGGGCGCGTCACGCACCCCGGTGAGCCAACCGCGCAGATCCGGCACCCGGCCGTGCCGCACCGAGGTGCGCAGCACCCGGCGCATCGCCTGGTACAGGGCTTTCCGATCGGCGCCGCCCAGGTCGGGGACCGCGCGGGCGGGGTGCAGCCGGGCTTGCCAGCAGATCTCGTCGGTCAGCAGGTTGCCGAGCCCGGCGAGCACCGCCTGATCCAATAGCGCCGGCTTGAGCTGACCGCGACGCCGGGACAGCACGGCGGCGAACACATCGAAGGTCACGGCCAGCGCGTCGGGGCCCTGCTCCCCAACGATGTCGGTCACGTCGTCGGCGGTGGCGGCCAGCCACACCCCGCGCAGCTTGCGTTGGTCGGCATAGCGCAGCTGCCCGCGGTCCAGGGTGATCACCATGCGTGGCCGCGCGTCCGGCTCGTCGGCGCCGTCCGGCAGGTAATACGGGTGCCCGGTCATGCCGCTGTGGATGAGCAGCACCGGGCCGGCGGTGGGCAACATCAGCCACTTGCCGTGCCGGTCGGGGCGGTCGAACCGCTGCCCGGCCAGGCGCTGGCCCAGGCCCTGGGGGCTGGTGTTGCGCAGCACCCCCGGATCGGAGACCTGGACGCGGCAGACCCGGCGGCCGGGCAGGGCGCCGGCCAGTGCCCGGCGAAACCCCTCGACGTCGGGCAGCTCAGGCATGCCGGTGGTAGGGCGAGCGGGTTTGTGGGGCCAGCGTTTTGACGGCCATGCCTGCCAAGTACCCGCCGGCCGGGGCAGCGGAAACGTCGGCGGCCCAACGCGTGCCTTGACCCCGCGCGATCCGCGATGCTAAGCAAGTGCCCAGCATCCGGGCGCACCACGCGCCGCGGCGATGAGAAAGGGTCAACGATGACACTGCAGACGGTTTTGGACGACATCCGCAAGCGCCCGGGGACCGGTGAGGTCATTCCGGTCATCGATCCGGTGACCGAAGAGCAGATCACCGAATTCACCGACTGCGGCGAGGAAGTCGTCAACGACGCCGTCGCCCGGGCCAAGGCCAGCTTCGAGTCCGGTGTTTGGCATGGCCTGCCGGCGCGCGAGCGGGCCAAGGTCATGTGGCGCATCGCCGACCTGATGGATCAGCACGCCGACGAGCTGGCCGGCCTGGATTCACTCAACACCGGCATGCCGATGGCGCAGGCGAACATGATCGTGCCCACCTGCGCCGAGTTCTTCCGGTACTACGCCGGCTGGTGTACCAAGCTCAACGGCAACGCCTACGAGGTGCAGATGGAGGGCGGGGTCTCCGGCGCCTACGCCAACATGCACGCCTACACCCGCAAGGAGCCGTACAGCGTTGTCGGGCTGATCTTCCCGTGGAACGGGCCGGTCTTCAACGCCTGCGCCAAGCTGGCCCCGGCGCTGGCCGCGGGCTGCAGCAGCGTGGTCAAGCCCGCGGAGGAAACCCCGTTGTCGGCGCTGGTGCTGGAGAAGATCATCGCCGAGGCCGGGGTGCCGGACGGTGTGGTCAACCTGCTGACGGGTTACGGGCACACCGCGGGCGCGGCGATCACCGCCCACCCCGATGTCAAGAAGGTCGCCTTCACCGGGTCCACCGAGGTCGGCAAGGAGATCGTGCGGGCCTCGGCCGGCAACCTGAAAAAGGTGATGCTGGAACTCGGCGGCAAATCGCCGGTGCTGATCTACGACGACGCCGACCTGAACATGGCCATCACCATGGCGGCGATGGGGATCTTCGTGCACTCCGGTCAGGGCTGCGTGTGTGGCTCCCGGATCTTTGTGCAGCGCAGCGTGTACGACCAGGTGGTCGAGGGCATTGCGATGGTGGCCAACAACCTGCAGCTGGGTGGGCCGAAGGAAGAGGGCAGCGTGATCGGCCCGCTGATCAGCCAAAAGCAGCTCACCCGGGTGATGGGCTTCATCGACGAAGGCAAGAAGGACGGCGTCGAGGTGGTCACCGGCGGGCACCGGCTTGACCGCAAGGGCTACTTCGTCCACCCCACCGTGCTGACCAACGTCGATCGGGGGATGCGGCTCTACCAGCAGGAGATCTTCGGGCCGGTGGTGACGATCCTGCCGTTCGACGATGACGACGAGGCGGTGGCCTTGGCCAACGACACCAGCTACGGGCTGGCCGCCACCGTGTGGACCACCAACCTCGCCCGGGCGCATAACCTTGCCAAGCGGTTGGAGGCCGGCACCGTCACGCTGAACTGCCAGTTGGTGTTCGACCACAATGTGCCGTTCGGCGGCTACAAGCAGTCCGGCTGGGGTCACGAGTTCGGCCGCGAGGGCGTCGAGGCCTACATGCAGACCAAGTCGGTGTGGGCCCAGCTGTAAACCGGCGCTCCTGAGCTTGATAGCCGGCTGATAGCCGGTGTGGCTGCTGAGATCGACGTCCAGACGGCCCGAAACCCCCGATTTTCGGGGCTATGTGCCAATCTGGACGTCGATTTCAGTCAGGATGTCGGCGCCAAGCTAGGCCGTGCTGTCGCCCAGCCAATCTCCGTCGCGGGCATGCCGGCGTTCATAGGATGATCGGCGTGTCCGCCGAAACCCCGTATGCGCGCCAGATCGTGTTGCCGAACGTGGATCTTGGTCAGCCCTGGGGTGTGGCGGTGGATGCGTGGGATAACGTCTACGTCGCCGACTACGACAACCGGCGGGTGCTGCAGCTGGTCGCCGGGCCGTGAACCGGTATCAACCGAGCGCCGCCACCGTGCGGCGCGGTGTTTTCGCCACGGCCGCAACATTGACCGTCCTCGTTGGCGCAGCCGCATGCGGCCCAGACTCCGCGGACAACAGCGGCCACGTCGCCACGGCAACCCCCACCACACCAGCACCGACGATCAACGGCTATACGCGGGTCAATATGAGAGACTTCCACACCTACAGCACCTACGGGGGGTCGGCCGTCCAGTTCACCACCAGCAGCGGCGTCCGGTGCCGGATCTGGGATCCGCTCGCCTCGTTCCAGCCTGGACGGGGATTGAGTGCTGGGGCCAGCTTCCGGGAGTGGCACCGAACCTGAACCTCGCCGTGGCGTCGGTGTATCCGTACGACAAGGACACCCACACCGCGTTCAATTCTGGGCCGGTTCCCCAGGAGCGGGCGGTCTACTCGTTTTTCGAGCACACCGACCTCAGCAAGCACGAAACCTCCGGTCTGCAGCAGACGCCCGTCGACCCCGCGAGCTACCACCCGTTAGCCGCCGGCCAGATGATCCTGGTCCCAGGATCACGCGGCGCCCCGACCATCAACGACGCGATGTGCGCAGCAGACCCGGACGACACGCTCACCTGCGAAATGCAGAACGCTTGGGGGCGGGGCGAGACCCACGGCTTCCGGTTGTCACCCCACGGCAGCCGCGCCTACTAACCGCACCGAACACGCCCAGCCAATCTCACTACCGGTACTCGCCCACCTCCGGTGGCGGCGGCGTCGCGGGCTGCTCGTGCCACCACCCCACCAACACCACCACGACGACGGCGATCGCGGCCAGCACGACTAGCCGCAGCATCCGGCGAAGCCACCGCCGGGTGGCCGCGATCACCGCGGCGGCGGTCACGGTGAGCCCGGCGGGATGCCCGGAGACCAGCGTCGCGACGTCGGCAATGTTCATGGGGGCAGGATCGCACGCAGGGCGGACAACCGGCCCGCACACGCAAAGGGCGCGCCCGAAGGGATTCGAACCCCTAACCTTCTGATCCGTAGTCAGATGCTCTATCCGTTGAGCTACGGGCGCCGGTCTTCAGTTGTCATGGTGGGCTAGCCCACCCGGCTGTTGGTCAGCCGTGGCGGAGGCGAGAGGATTTGAACCTCCGGTCCCCGGTAAGAGGACAACTCATTAGCAGTGAGTCCCATTCGGCCGCTCTGGCACGCCTCCTTGAACTTCCTGAGGGTACCGGACCGGTGTCCCGGTCCCGCAACCGCCGAGGGCACAGCGTACACAGGCCCGACATATGCTGTCGACGTGACCGCCCGCCTGCGCCCGGAAGTGACCGCGCTGCCGGCCTATGTGGAGGGCAAAACCGTCCCGGGCGCGATCAAGCTGGCCAGCAACGAAACGGTGTTCGGGCCGTTGCCCAGTGTCCGGGCGGCCATCGAGCGGGCCACCGACACCATCAACCGCTACCCGGACAACGGGTATGCGGAGCTGCGATCCGAGTTGGCCAGGCACACCGGGTTCGCACCCGAGCACATTGCCGTGGGCTGCGGGTCGGTCAGCCTGTGTCAGCAGCTCATCCAGATCACCGCGGCCGTCGGCGACGAGGTGCTGTTCGGCTGGCGCAGCTTCGAGATCTACCCGCTGCAGGTCCGGGTCGCCGGCGCCATCCCGATCCAGGTCCCGCTGCGTGACCACACCTTCGACCTGGACGCCATGCTGGCGGCCATCACCGACCGCACCCGGCTGATCTTCGTCTGCAACCCCAACAACCCCACCTCCACCGTCGTCGACCCGGCGGCGCTGGCCCGGTTCGTGGCCGCGGTGCCGCCGCACATCCTGATCGCCATCGACGAGGCCTACGTCGAGTACATCCGCGACGGCCTCAACCCGGACAGCTTCGGGCTGGTCCGCGCGCACAGCAACGTGGTGGTGCTGCGCACCTTCTCCAAGGCGTACGGCCTGGCGGGGCTGCGGGTGGGCTACGCGGTGGGCGACCCGGAGGTGATCACCGCGCTGGGCAAGGTCTATGTGCCGTTCACCGCGACGAGCATTTCGCAGGCCGCGGCGATCGCCTGCCTGCGCGCCGCCGACGAGCTGTTGGCCCGCACCGACGCTGTGGTCGCCGAACGGGTCCGGGTCAGCGCGGCGCTGCGCGACGCCGGGTTCACGTTCCCACCCTCGCAAGCCAACTTCGTCTGGTTGCCGCTGGCCGAGCGCACCCGCGACTTCGTGGAACAGGCCGCCGACGCGCACCTGGTGGTGCGCCCGTACGGCACCGACGGGGTGCGGGTGACGATCGGCGCGCCGGAGGAAAACGATGCCCTGTTACGGTTCGCGCGGGGTTGGGGCTGAGGAGGAATTGGGATGCGAGCACAAGCCAGGACCACCGTCAGCGCGCCCGTTACGCGGGTGTGGGCGGTGCTCTCCGACCACGAGGGCATGTCTAACTGGGCACCGGGCATGAAGGCCAGCCTGCTGCGCCCCGGCGCGCCGGAGCGCAACGGTGTCGGCGCGCAGCGACGCCTGCAGGCGGTGCCGTTTCTGCCGGCCTTCGTCGAGGAGATCACCGCCTTCGAACCGGATCGACGGCTGAGCTACCGCGCCGTGTCGGGCATCCCGCTGCGCAACTACGTCGGCGACGTGGAGCTGCGGGCCGTCGGCGAAGGCACCGAGATCACCTACACCGTCAGCGCCGACAACCGCATACCCGGGGCGGCAGCGGTGCTGGCCAACGCGTTGCTGTTCGCGTTCAAACGTCAGGTCAACCGCGCCGCATAGGGCTGCAAAGGAGCATCCATGAGTGACGAACTGGCCCGCAAGCGGTTCACCGAATTCAAAGAGCGCACCGACACGATCGCCGACGCCGAACTCGACGATTACTGGGCGAGCCTGCCGCCCGCCACCATCGACGGCATGCTGGGTGAATGGAAGGGCGGCGAGTTTGTCACCGGACACCGGATGAACGGCCTGCTGGACAAGGCCCGCTGGTTCGGGAAGACGTTCACCTCCCGTACCGAGGTGCAGCCGCTGGTTTGCCTGGACGCCGACGGCAACAAGTTCTCCAACGTCGAACTCGGCAAGGGCGAGGCCAGCCTGTGGCTGGAGGAATTCCGCGGCGAGGTGACCGCGACCATGGTCTACGACGGCCAACCCACCCACGACCACTTCAAGCGCATCGATGACACCGCGGTGCTGGGGATTATGAACGGCAAGGGCGTGCTGGACAACGGGCGCTACTTCTACTTCTACCTCGAGCGGGTGTGACCAACCGGCGCGAGCGTGCGTGTCCCCGGTGCGACACGCCGGATATGGACCGGGACCACGCACGTTCGCGTGACGGGCGAGGCGAACCGGGCTAGGCGTCGGGGTGGCGGCCGGTGAACGCGATCAGCCGATCCAGGGCGGGCGCGCCGTCATCAACGTCGACCGGCGGATCGAAGCCCACCGTGGCGCGGCCCTGCGGCGTGATGATCTTGTACGCCAGCCCCAGCACGTAATCGGCCACCGACTCGGCGACCGGCACGTCGCGGCCGGTCGCAGTCGCGTAATCCCACGCGTGCACCAGGAATTCGAGCGACAGAATCGCGGCGGCCACCGCGGCCGGGAGCTCGTTCGATCCGATGGTGACGTTGCCGTGCAGGCCACGGTGGTGCCAGGCGTCCAGCGCGGCGCGGGCCG
>PPEA01000319.1 GCA_002967005.1 Mycobacterium talmoniae | reverse complement strand
TGCTCCACCCGCCCGGCGACGACTTTTCGCCCGGTACCACGACGTGGTCAGCGCGCGGTCGCAACGGGTGCCACTGCAGCACCTGACCGGGACGGCGTCGTTGGGCCCGGTGACCGTGCACGTCGGTCCGGGGGTGTTCATCCCGCGCCCGGAAACCGAGGCGCTGCTGGAGTGGGCGATGGCGCAGCCACTGGGCCCGCAGCCGGTGATCGTCGACGTCTGCACCGGATCCGGCGCGTTGGCGCTCGCGTTGGCGCGGCACCGGCCCGGCGCCCGAGTGCTCGCCATCGACGACTCCGACGCCGCACTGGATTACGCCCGGCGCAACTGTGTGGGTACCGGCGTGGAGCTGGTGCGCGCCGACGTGACGACGCCCGGCCTGCTGGCCGAACTCGACGGCGGCGTCGATCTGGTGGTGGCCAACCCGCCCTATATTCCCGACGGTGCGGTGCTGGAACCCGAAGTGGCCCAGCACGACCCCGCGCACGCGCTGTTCGGGGGCCGGACGGGATGGCGGTGAGTTGCGGCGGTAGCCGTCGCCGCGGGCCGGTGGCTGCGTCCCGGCGGCCGGTTCGCCGTCGAACACGACGACACCACGTCGGCGCTCACGGTCGACACCGTCGGGGACACCGGCCTTTTCGACGCCGTCACGGCGCGACGGGACCTGACCGGGCGGCTTCGTTTCGTGACGGCGGTCAGGAAGGATTAGCGGGCATGACCCTCTACGACTGCGCCGACACCGATCAGCGGGCCCAGGGCATCGCCGCGGCGGCCAGCGCGGCACGCAGCGGCCGCCTGGTGGTGATGCCCACCGACACCGTCTACGGCATCGGCGCGGACGCCTTCGACAGCGCGGCGGTCGCCGCACTATTGGCCGCCAAACGCCGCGGCCGCGATATGCCGGTGGGTGTGCTGGTCGGCTCCTGGCACACCATCGAGGGGCTGGTGGTCGCGGTGCCCGACGCCGCCCACGAACTGATTCGCGCCTTCTGGCCGGGTGCGCTGAGCCTGGTGGTCCGCCAGGCCCCGTCGCTGCAGTGGGACCTCGGCGACGCGCGCGGCACCGTGATGCTGCGAATGCCGTTGCACCCGGTGGCCATCGAACTGCTGCGTGAGGTGGGCCCGATGGCGGTCTCCAGTGCCAACACGTCGGGCCAGCCGCCGGCGGTCGACGCCGCGGAGGCCCACCGCCAACTCGGCGACCTGGTCGACGTCTATCTGGACGCGGGACCGTCGGCGCAGCAAGCGGCCTCCACCATCGTCGACCTCACCGCCGCCACCCCGCGGATCCTGCGGGTGGGACCGGTCAGCGCCGAAGCCATCGGCACCGTGCTGGGCATGGCGCCCGCCGAGTTGACGGCGTGATCGGAGCTTAGGTTCGTGCAGTACGGTCGCGGGGTGCTCAGCGACGTGGACAGCCTGGCCGGCGGTCTGCTGGCGCTCTCGGAGCGCGGTGCCGGCGTCCCGCTGCGCGAACTTGCCCTGGTCGGGCTGACCGCGGCGATCATCACCTACTTCAGCACCGGGCCGGTGCGGCTCTTGGCCACCCGGTTGGGCGCGGTGGCCTACCCGCGCGATCGTGACGTGCACGTGCAGCCCACGCCGCGGATGGGCGGGCTGGCCATGTACGTCGGCGTCTTGGCCGCGGTCTTTTTGGCGTCCCAGCTGCCGGCGCTCACCCGCGGCTTCGTGTACTCCTCGGGCATGCCCGCGGTGCTGGTGGCCGGCGGGGTGATCATGGGCATCGGCTTGATCGACGACCGGTGGGGCCTGGACGCGTTGACGAAGTTCGCCGGCCAGATCACCGCGGCCAGCGTGCTGGTCACCATGGGGGTGGCCTGGAGCGTGCTGTACATCCCGCTCGGCGGGGTGGGCACCATCGTGTTGGATCAGGTCTCCTCGATCCTGCTCACGCTGGCGTTGACCGTCTCGATCGTCAACGCGATGAACTTCGTCGACGGCCTCGACGGTCTCGCCGCCGGCCTGGGCCTGATCACGGCGTTGGCGATCTGTTTGTTCTCCGTCGGCCTGCTCCGCGACCACGGCGGCGACGTGCTGTTCTACCCGCCGGCGGTGATCTCGGTGGTGCTGGCCGGGGCCTGCCTGGGGTTTTTGCCGCACAACTTCCACGGCGCCAAGATCTTCATGGGCGACTCGGGGTCGATGCTGATCGGCCTGATGCTGGCGGCCGCGTCGACGACCGCCGCCGGCCCGATCTCGCAGAGCGCCTACGGCGCCCGCGACGCGTTCGCGCTGCTGTCGCCGTTCCTGTTGGTGGTCGCGGTGATGTTCGTGCCGGCCCTGGACACGTTGTTGGCGATCGTGCGGCGCACCCGCGCCGGACTGAGCCCGTTCAGCACCCCCGACAAGATGCACCTGCATCACCGTTTGCTGCAGATCGGCCACTCGCACCGGCGAGCGGTGCTGCTCATCTACCTGTGGGTGGGCATCATCGCCCTCGGCACCGCCAGTACGATCTTCTTCGATCCGCGCTACACCGGGGCGGTCATGCTGGGGGCGATTCTCGTGGCGATTGTGGTGACGGTGATCCCGTTATTGCGCCGCAGCGAAACACTCTACGACGACCAGTAGTAGGGGTGTCTACCATGTGGTACGGTGCTGGCAGAACCCGAAAAAACCTCGCGGGTTGCCGGCCCCGGCCCATCGGTGTAAAAGCCGATCGGCGCCGACCAACGACCGACACAGGGAGCTGCCCCTTGAGTGATTCAAGCGCGCCCTGGCCTATCCGATACGCTCGGCGGGTCGCGCGACAGATCACAACAGCGGCACTCGAGAACGCGGGGATTGAGGTGAGGCGGTGACGACACCAGCGCAGGACGCGCCGTTGGTGTTGCCCTCTGTGGTATTCCGGCCGGTTCGGCTGCTCCTCATCTGCCTTGCCCTGACCGCGGTGGCGACCGCCGCGGCCGCCCAACTGGGCCACGTGGCGTTCGGGTTGTTCTTCGGTCTGGGGTTAGCGCTGGGTCTGCTCAACGCCGTGCTGGTGCGCCGCGCGGCGCTGGCCATCACCGCCCAAGACCATCCGCTGAAGAAGAAGATGGCGCTCAATTCCGCGTCGCGGCTGCTGGTCATTACGGTGATCGGGCTGGCGATCGCGTTCTACTTCCAGCCCACCGGGCTGGGTGTGCTGTTCGGGTTGGCGCTGTTTCAGGCGGTGCTGGTGCTGACCACCACGCTGCCAGTGGTAAAAAAGCTGCGCACACAAGCGACAGAGCCCGGCGTGGACGAAGGGACCGCAGATGACTGAGACGATCCTGGCCGAGGCCGCCATCGAGGTCGGACACCACGAGACGGCCGTTTGGCCGGTGCTCGGCGAGGTCAACGTCGACACCATCGTGGCCTCCGGGATCGCGGCGGTGATCGTGATCGGGTTGGCGTTGTTCCTGCGCGCCAAGGTCACCTCCAGCGGGGTGCCCGGCGGGGTGCAGTTATTCTTCGAGGCGATCACCATTCAGATGCGCAACCAGATCGAGGGTGCCATCGGGATGAAGATCGCGCCGTTCGTGTTGCCGCTGGCAGTCACCATCTTCGTCTTCATCCTGATCTCCAACTGGCTGTCGGTGCTGCCGCTGCAGTACAGCGACAAGGCCGGCAACGCCAAGGAGCTGTTCGCGCCGCCGGCCGCCGACATCAACTATGTGCTGGCGCTGGCGCTGTTCGTGTTCATCTGCTACCACCTGGCCGGGTTCTGGCGCCGCGGCATCGTCGGGCACCCGGTGAAGCTGCTCAAGGGCCACGTCGCCTTCCTGGCGCCGATCAACCTGGTCGAAGAGCTCGCCAAACCGATCTCGTTGTCGCTCCGGCTTTTCGGCAACATCTTCGCCGGCGGCATCCTGGTCGGGTTGATCGCGCTGTTCCCGCCCTACATCCTGTGGGCGCCCAACGCGATCTGGAAGGCCTTCGACTTGTTCGTCGGGTTGATCCAGGCGTTCATCTTCGCGCTGCTGACCATCCTGTACTTCAGTCAAGCCATGGAGCTCGAAGATGAGCACCACTAGAGCACCCGAACCCCGCTGACGCGGACCACTACAGACCTGGTAGATGGCTACCAGTTATCAAGGAGGATAAGGACATGGGAGATCCCAATCTCATCGGACTCGGCGCCCTCATCGGCGGCGGGCTCATCATGGGCGGTGGCGCGATCGGCGCCGGTATCGGTGACGGTATCGCCGGTAACGCGCTGATCTCCGGAATCGCTCGGCAGCCCGAGGCCCAGGGTCGGCTGTTCACCCCGTTCTTCATCACGGTCGGTCTGGTCGAGGCGGCCTACTTCATCAACCTGGCCTTCATGGCGCTGTTCGTGTTCGCCACCCCGATCGCCGCACAGTAATCCGCAGAGATGGGTGACATGAGCGCTATTGTCCTGGCCGCCGGTCAGGGAGCCGAGGAAGGCGGCAGCAAGAACTTCCTCATCCCCAACGGCACCTTCTTCGTCGTGCTGGTCATCTTTTTGATCGTGCTCGGCGTGATCGGGGCCTTCGTGGTGCCGCCGATCATGAAGGTGCTGCGGGAGCGCGAAAACATGGTCACCAAGACCATCGCCGACAACAAGAAGTCGGCCGAGCAATTCGCTGCCGCCGAGGCCGACTACGAAAAGCAGATGTCGCAGGCGCGGGTGGAAGCATCCGCGGTACGCGACCAAGCACGGGCGGAGGGCCGCAAGGTCCTCGAGGAGATGCGCGGTCGCGCGGACGCGGAGGTGGCATCCACCCTGCAAAGCGCCGGCGAGCAACTCAAGCAGGAGGGGGACGCCATGGCTGGGGAACTGCGCGCCCGGGTGGAGACACTCTCGGCGACCCTGGCCAGCCGGATTCTCGGCGTGGACCTCACCTCCTCGGCAGCAGCGACAACCTCGGCGACCACAGGGCGGTAGCGGATCATGTCGACGTTCATCGGACAACTGGTTGGTTTCGCGGTCATCGTCTGGCTGGTGTGGCGCTACGTCGTGCCGCCGGTGCGCCGCCTGATGGCCGCCCAGCAGCAGTCGGTGCGGGACCAGTTGGCGGAGTCCGCCGCGGCCGCCGAAAAGCTGGCGCAAGCGACCAGGCCCACGCCAAGGCCTTGGAAGACGCCAAGACCGAGGCGAAACGGGTCTCCGAGGAGGCCCAGGCGGATGCCAAACGCCTCACCGAACAACTGCGGGCCCAGGCCGACAGCGAGGTGGAGCGCATCAAGGTGCAGGGCGCCCAGCAGGTGGAGCTGCTGCGCGCCCAACTGATCCGCCAGCTGCGCGCCGACCTGGGTAGCGAATCCGTGCGGCGCGCCGAGGAACTGGTGCGCGATCACGTCACCGATTCGGCTAACCAGTCGGCCAGCGTCGACCGGTTCCTCGATGAGCTGGATGCCATGGCCCCCTCGGCGGCCGAGATCCAATATCCGGTGGCGTCCAAGATGCGCTCGGTCAGCCGGGAAGCGCTGACCAATCTGGCGGCGCGGTTCGAGGACGGGGTCGCCGGGCTCGACGACGCGGGGCTCTCCACCCTGGCCGCGGATCTCGCCTCGGTGGCCGCACTGCTGGACCGCGAAACCGTCGTCACCCGGTATTTGACGCAGCCCGCCGACGACCCGGCTCCCCGGGTCCGGCTGGTGCAGCGGCTGGTGAGCGGCAAGATCGCCGACTCCGCCCTGGAGCTGGTCAAAGCCGCCGTGGCGGAACGCTGGTCGGCCAACGCGGATCTGGTCGACGCGATCGAACTGTTGGCTCGGCAGGCGCTGCTGGTGCGCGCCGAACGCGCCGGGCAGGTCGACGAGGTGGAAGACCAGCTGTTCCGGTTTTCCCGCGTGCTCGACGCCCAGCCGCGCCTGGACACCCTGCTCAGCGACAACACCGCGCCCGCCGAACGCCGGGTCGCGTTGTTGCGCAACGTGCTGGACAGCGCCGGCGGCAACGCCAACCCGATCGCGGTTGCGCTGCTGTCCCAGACCATCGGACTGCTGCGCGGCGAACCGGCCGCGCAGGCGGTGCTGGGTCTGGCCGAGGTCGCGGTGGCCCGCCGCGGCGAGGTCATCGCCCACGTCGGTGCGGCCGGAGACCTCTCCGACGCCCAGCGCACCCGGCTCACCGCGGTGTTGAGCCGGATCTACGGCCACCCGGTAACCGTGCAGATGCAGATCGATCCCGCACTGTTGGGTGGGCTCTCGATCGCGGTGGGCGACGAGGTGATCGACGGTACGTTGGCGGCACGTCTCGCCACCGCCCAGGCCCAGCTGCCCGACTAACAGACTTATCGATAACTACCCATATCTAAGGCAGGAAGACGAAAAGCCATGGCTGAGTTGACAATCTCCGCTGATGACATTCAGGGGGCAATCGAGGAGTATGTGAGCTCCTTTACCTCCGACACCGCCCGCGAAGAGGTCGGCACGGTCATCGACGCCGGTGACGGTATCGCCCACGTCGCGGGTATGCCGTCGGTGATGACCCAGGAGATCCTGGAGTTCCCCGGCGGCGTGCTCGGGGTGGCGCTCAACCTCGACGAGCACAGCGTCGGCGCGGTGATCCTGGGTAACTTCGAGAACATCGAAGAAGGCCAGCAGGTCAAGCGCACCGGCGAGGTGCTGTCGGTGCCGGTCGGCGACGCGTTCCTGGGCCGGGTCGTCAACCCGCTGGGGCAGCCGATCGACGCGCGCGGTGACATCGAGGCCGAGACCCGCCGCGCCCTGGAGATCCAGGCGCCGTCGGTGGTGCAGCGCCAAGGGGTGAGCGAGCCGCTGCAGACCGGGATCAAGGCCATCGACGCGATGACCCCGATCGGCCGCGGCCAGCGTCAGCTGATCATCGGCGACCGCAAGACCGGTAAGACCGCCGTCTGCGTGGACACCATCCTCAACCAGCGCAAGAACTGGGAGACCGGCGACCCCAAGCAGCAGGTGCGCTGCGTGTACGTGGCCATCGGCCAGAAGGGCACCACGATCGCCAGTGTGCGTCGCGCCTTGGAAGAGGGCGGCGCGATGGACTACACCACCATCGTGGCCGCCCCGGCCTCGGACTCCGCCGGGTTCAAATGGCTTGCCCCCTACACCGGCTCGGCGATCGCCCAGCACTGGATGTATGCCGGTAAGCACGTGCTGATCGTGTTCGACGACCTGACCAAGCAGGCCGAGGCCTACCGTGCGATCTCGCTGCTGCTGCGCCGCCCGCCGGGCCGCGAAGCCTACCCCGGTGACGTGTTCTACCTGCACTCGCGGTTGCTGGAGCGCTGCGCCAAGCTGTCCGACGAACTCGGCGGTGGCTCGCTGACCGGTCTGCCGATCATCGAGACCAAGGCCAACGACATCTCGGCCTACATCCCCACCAACGTCATCTCGATCACCGACGGCCAGTGCTTCCTGGAGACCGACCTGTTCAACCAGGGTGTGCGGCCGGCCATCAACGTCGGTGTGTCGGTGTCCCGTGTCGGTGGTGCCGCCCAGATCAAGGCCATGAAAGAGGTGGCCGGGTCGCTGCGTCTGGACCTGTCGCAGTACCGCGAGCTCGAGGCCTTCGCCGCGTTCGCCTCCGACCTGGACGCCACCTCCAAGGCTCAGCTGGAGCGCGGTGCCCGACTGGTCGAGCTGCTCAAACAGCCGCAGTACCAACCGATGGCGGTCGAGGAGCAGGTGGTGTCGATCTTCCTGGGTACCGGCGGTCACCTGGACTCGGTGCCGGTCGAGGACATCGGCCGCTTCGAAACCGAGTTCCTCGACCACGTGCGGGCCTCCGAGGAGGACATCCTCAAGGAGATCCGTGAGTCGAAGAAGCTTTCCGACGAGGCCAGCGAAAAGCTGACCGAGGTGGTCAACCAGTTCAAGAAGGGCTTTGCCGCCACCGGTGGCGGCTCGGTGGTGCCCGACGCGCACGTCGAGGCCCTGGACGAAGAGCAACTGGGCAAGGAAGCGGTACAGGTCCGCAAGCCCGCGCCGAAGAAGAAGTAACGGACGATGGCTGCCACACTTCGCGAACTGCGGGGACGCATCCGCTCTGCCGGGTCGATCAAAAAGATCACCAAGGCCCAGGAGCTGATCGCCACCTCGCGTATCGGCCGGGCGCAGGCCCGGCTGGAAGCGGCCCGGCCCTACTCTGTCGAGATCACCCGGCTGCTCACCACGTTGGCCGCCGAAGCCGCGCTGGACCATCCGCTGCTGGTCGAGCGTGACGAGCCCAAGCGGGCCGGCGTGCTGGTGGTGTCGTCGGATCGTGGTCTGTGTGGTGCCTACAACGCCAACATCTTCCGCCGCGCCGAAGAGCTGTTCTCCCTGCTGCGGTCGGAGGGCAAGACCCCGGTGCTCTACGTGGTCGGCCGCAAAGCGTTGAGCTACTACACCTTCCGGAACTGGAAGATCACCGAGTCGTGGACCGGGTTCTCCGAACGGCCCAGCTACGAGGACGCCACGGCCATCGCCTCGACGCTGGTGAAAACGTTCTTGGCCGGGGCCGACGACCACGGCGACGACCCTGGCACCGACGGTGTGCTCGGCGTCGACGAACTGCACATCGTCGCGACCGAGTTCAAGTCGATGCTGTCGCAGTCGGCCGAGGCGCGCCGGATCGCCCCGATGGTGGTGGAGTACGTCGGGGAGGAAACCGGACCGCGCACCCTGTACTCGTTCGAACCGGACGCGACGACGCTGTTCGAATCACTGCTGCCGCGGTATCTGACCACCCGCGTGTACGCCGCGTTGCTGGATGCCGCCGCCTCGGAGTTGGCGTCGCGTCAGCGGGCGATGAAGTCGGCCACCGACAACGCCGACGACTTGATCAAGGCCCTGACGCTGGAGGCCAACCGCGAGCGTCAGGCCCAGATCACCCAGGAAATCAGCGAAATCGTCGGTGGCGCAAACGCGCTGGCCGACGCCAGGTAAGCCCCTTAAGGAAGCGAAGAAGATCATGACTGCTACCGCTGAAAAGTCCACCGCCAAAGGCGGCGCCGACACCGCCGGACGCGTGGTGCGGGTGACCGGCCCCGTGGTCGACGTCGAGTTCCCACGGGGTGCCGTTCCCGAACTGTTCAACGCGCTGCACGCGGAGGTCACGTTCGAGTCGCTGGCGAAAACCCTGACGCTGGAGGTCGCCCAGCACCTGGGTGACAACCTGGTGCGCACCATCTCCATGCAGCCCACCGACGGGCTGGTGCGTGGCGTAGAGGTCACCGACACCGGCAAGGCGATCTCGGTCCCCGTCGGTGACGGGGTCAAGGGCCACGTCTTCAACGCGCTGGGTCACTGCCTGGACGAGCCGGGTTACGGGAAAGACTTCGAGCACTGGGCCATTCACCGCAAGCCGCCGGCCTTCGACGAGCTGGAACCCCGCACCGAGATGCTGGAGACCGGGCTGAAGGTCGTCGACCTGCTCACCCCGTACGTGCGTGGTGGCAAGATCGCGCTGTTCGGTGGTGCCGGTGTGGGCAAGACCGTGTTGATCCAGGAGATGATCAACCGCATCGCCCGAAACTTCGGTGGTACGTCGGTGTTCGCCGGCGTGGGGGAGCGGACCCGTGAGGGCAACGACCTGTGGGTCGAGCTCGGTGAGGCCAACGTGCTCAAGGACACCGCGCTGGTGTTCGGGCAGATGGATGAGCCGCCGGGTACTCGTATGCGGGTGGCGCTGTCGGCGCTGACCATGGCCGAGTTCTTCCGCGACGAGCAGGGCCAGGACGTGCTGCTGTTCATCGACAACATCTTCCGGTTCACCCAGGCCGGCTCGGAGGTCTCCACGCTGCTGGGCCGGATGCCCTCGGCGGTGGGCTACCAGCCCACGCTGGCCGACGAGATGGGTGAGCTGCAGGAGCGCATCACCTCGACCCGCGGCCGGTCCATCACCTCGATGCAGGCCGTGTACGTGCCCGCCGACGACTACACCGACCCGGCGCCGGCGACGACCTTCGCGCACCTGGACGCCACCACCGAGCTCTCCCGTGCGGTGTTCTCCAAGGGCATCTTCCCGGCGGTGGACCCGCTGGCGTCCAGCTCGACCATCCTCGACCCGGGTGTGGTCGGCGACGAGCACTACCGGGTGGCCCAGGAGGTTATCCGAATCCTGCAGCGCTACAAGGACCTTCAGGACATCATCGCGATCCTCGGTATCGACGAGCTGTCCGAGGAGGACAAACAGCTGGTGAACCGGGCGCGGCGTATCGAGCGGTTCCTGAGCCAGAACATGATGGCGGCCGAGCAGTTCACCGGCCAGCCCGGTTCGACGGTGCCGCTCAAGGAGACCATCGAGGCGTTCGACAAGCTGTGCAAGGGCGAGTTCGACCACCTGCCCGAGCAGGCCTTCTTCCTGATCGGCGGTCTGGACGACTTGGCCAAGAAGGCCGAGAGCCTCGGCGCCAAGCTGTGATGGCGGCCCGGCGGCGAAAGGTGGTATGAGGTGGCAGAACTGGATGTCGAGATCGTCGCCGTCGACCGGAAGGTGTGGTCGGGGAAGGCGAGCTTCATCTTCACCCGCACCACCGTCGGCGAGATCGGGATTATGCCCCGGCACATCCCGTTGGTCGCCGAACTCGTCGATGACGCCATGGTGAAGGTCGAGCGGAACGACGAGGACGATCTGCGGATCGCGGTGCACGGCGGGTTTCTGTCGGTGACCGAGGAGGGCGTGAGCATCCTCGCCGAGTCCGTGGACTTTGCCGACGAGATCGACGAGGCCACCGCCCGCCACGACGCCCAGTCCGGCGACCCGCGGGTCGCGGCACGGGGACGAGCCCGGCTGCGTGCCTTGGGCGTGATCGACTAGCAGGTCTGGCCGATGCACGTGCCAATGATCCTCCTGGCCGTGCTCAGCGCCGTCCTGTTGCTCGCTGTCCTAGCGCTGAGCTACCGACTGTGGAATCTGCGGCAGGGCGGCACGGCGGCGATCATGCGCGACATTCCCGCGGTCGGCGGGCACGGCTGGCGCCACGGGGTAATCCGTTACCGCGGTGGTGAAGCCGCGTTCTATCGGCTGTCCAGTGTGCGGTTGTGGCCGGACCGTCGGCTGGCCCGGCGCGGCGTCGAAATCGTTTCGCGGCGCTCGCCGCGCGGCGACGAGTTCGACATCATGACCGGCGAGATCGTGATCCTGGAGCTCCGCGACAGCACCCAGGACCGCAGAGAGGGCTTCGAGATCGCGCTGGATCAGGGCGCCCGTACCGCGTTCCTGTCCTGGCTGGAATCACGACCCTCACCGCGCGCCCGTCGGCGCAGCACCTGAGTTTGCGCGGGTTTTCTTGCCGCGAGATCGACGTTAACGGGCGAAAGCACGAGTGGCGCACCCGTTAACGTCGATTTCGGCGCCCGACCCCCATCAGCGGCGGCTAGGCGCCGCCGCCGGGTTGCCAGAGCACATCACCGTCGGGGTTGGCCAGTCGTGCCAGGATGAACAGCAAGTCGGACAAGCGGTTTAGGTACTTGGCCGGCAATGTGGTGGTGTCGTCGGGGTGGGCGCTGATCGCCGCCCACGCCGAGCGCTCGGCGCGGGCGGACCACGGTGCGCGCGGTGTGCAGCAGCGCCGAGAGCGGCGAACCGCCCGGCAAGATAAACGAATTCAGCTTCGGCAGGCTCTCGTTGTACTCGTCGCACCAGCGCTCCACCCGATCGATATAGGCCTGGGTGATGCGCAGCGGCGGGTACTCCGGGTTCTCGGCCACCGGGGTGGCCAGATCGGCGCCGACGTCGAACAGGTCGTTTTGGATCTGGCGCAATACGGCCGTCAGCGCCTCGTCGGGCTTGCCCAGCGCGACCGCGACGCCGAGCGCGGCATTGGCCTCGTCGCAGTCGGCGTAGGCCGTCAGGCGCGTGTCATTCTTGGAGACCCGCGAGAAATCACTGAGCCCGGTGGTCCCGTCATCGCCGGTCCGGGTGTAGACGCGCGTGATGTGCACAGCCATGGTCAAACCGTACCGGTCCGACTGACACTGGTCATAACTCTCATTACACTGACCCGCGTGAGCGAGCGATTCGTGGTGACTGGCGGCACCCGGTTGTCCGGCGAGGTCGCCGTCGGGGGCGCCAAGAACAGCGTGCTCAAGCTGATGGCCGCGGCGCTGCTGGCCGAGGGCACCAGCACCATCACGAATTGCCCGGACATCCTCGACGTGCCGTTGATGGCCGAGGTGCTGCGCGGCCTGGGCGCCACCGTGGAACTCGACGGGGTCACCGTGCGCATCACCTCCCCCGACGAGCTCAAGTACGACGCCGACTTCGCCGCGGTCCGCCAGTTCCGAGCCTCGGTGTGCGTGCTGGGCCCGCTGGTGGGCCGCTGCAAGCGGGCCAAGGTCGCGCTGCCCGGCGGTGACGCCATCGGGTCGCGCCCGCTGGATATGCATCAGGCCGGGCTGCGGCAGCTGGGGGCGCACTGCAACATCGAGCACGGCTGCGTGGTCGCACACGCAGACACGTTGCGGGGCGCGGAGATTCAGCTGGAGTTCCCGTCCGTGGGCGCGACCGAGAACATCCTGATGGCCGCGGTGCTGGCCGAGGGCGTGACCACCATTCACAATGCGGCCCGCGAACCCGACGTGGTCGACCTGTGCACGATGCTGAACCAGATGGGTGCCCAGATCGAGGGCGCCGGGTCGCCGACGTTGACGATCACCGGGGTGCCGCGGCTGTACCCGACCGAGCATCGGGTGATCGGGGACCGCATTGTCGCGGCCACCTGGGCGATCGCGGCGGTGATGACCCGCGGTGACATCACGGTGACCGGGATCGATCCCGCGCACCTGCAGCTGGTGCTGCACAAGCTGCACGACGCCGGCGCCACCGTCACCCAGACCGATGACAGCTTCCGCGTCGCGCAATACGAGCGGCCGAAGGCGGTCAACGTCGCGACGTTGCCGTTTCCCGGGTTCCCCACCGATCTGCAGCCGATGGCGATCGGGCTGGCCTCGATCGCCGATGGCACCTCGATGATCACCGAGAACGTGTTCGAGGCCCGGTTTCGGTTCGTCGAGGAGATGGTCCGGCTCGGCGCCGACGCGCGCACCGACGGGCACCACGCGGTGGTGCGGGGCATCCCGCAGTTGTCCAGCGCGCCGGTGTGGTCCTCGGACATCCGCGCGGGCGCCGGCCTGGTGTTGGCGGGCCTGGTCGCCGACGGAGACACCGAGGTCCACGACGTCTATCACATCGATCGCGGGTACCCGTTGTTCGTGGAGAACCTGGCCAGTTTGGGCGCGGAGATCGAACGGGTAGAGTAGTCCGCAGTGCCAACCCCGCGGCCGTCGAAACCGCTGCGATCTCCGTACGGAGCCGACGTCCGGGGTTGACGTCGCCCAAGCCCTGGAGTACAGTGGCAGGGTTGCCTGAAAACCGGGTGTGTTGTTTGAGAACTCAATAGTGTGTTTGGTGGTTTTTGTTTGTTGTTGTTTTTTGCCATGCCCTTGGCCACCCCGTGTTGGGGGTGTGGTGTTTTTTGTGTCAGATGTTTGTTGTCTGATGTTTGTCAGGTTTCTCTGATTGGCCTTTTTTGAAGGTTTTGTTTGGAGAGTTTGATCCTGGCTCAGGACGAACGCTGGCGGCGTGCTTAACACATGCAAGTCGAACGGAAAGGCCCTTTCGGGGGTGCTCGAGTGGCGAACGGGTGAGTAACACGTGGGTGATCTGCCCTGCACTCTGGGATAAGCCTGGGAAACTGGGTCTAATACCGGATAGGACTACATGCTGCATGGTGTGTGGTGGAAAGCGTTATGTAGCGGTGTGGGATGGGCCCGCGGCCTATCAGCTTGTTGGTGGGGTGATGGCCTACCAAGGCGACGACGGGTAGCCGGCCTGAGAGGGTGTCCGGCCACACTGGGACTGAGATACGGCCCAGACTCCTACGGGAGGCAGCAGTGGGGAATATTGCACAATGGGCGCAAGCCTGATGCAGCGACGCCGCGTGGGGGATGACGGCCTTCGGGTTGTAAACCTCTTTCAACAGGGACGAAGCGGAAGTGACGGTACCTGTAGAAGAAGCACCGGCCAACTACGTGCCAGCAGCCGCGGTAATACGTAGGGTGCGAGCGTTGTCCGGAATTACTGGGCGTAAAGAGCTCGTAGGTGGTTTGTCGCGTTGTTCGTGAAAACTCACAGCTTAACTGTGGGCGTGCGGGCGATACGGGCAGACTGGAGTACTGTAGGGGAGACTGGAATTCCTGGTGTAGCGGTGGAATGCGCAGATATCAGGAGGAACACCGGTGGCGAAGGCGGGTCTCTGGGCAGTAACTGACGCTGAGGAGCGAAAGCGTGGGGAGCGAACAGGATTAGATACCCTGGTAGTCCACGCCGTAAACGGTGGGTACTAGGTGTGGGTTTCCTTCCTTAGGGATCCGTGCCGTAGCTAACGCATTAAGTACCCCGCCTGGGGAGTACGGCCGCAAGGCTAAAACTCAAAGGAATTGACGGGGGCCCGCACAAGCGGCGGAGCATGTGGATTAATTCGATGCAACGCGAAGAACCTTACCTGGGTTTGACATGCACAGGACGCCAGTAGAGATATTGGTTCCCTTGTGGCCTGTGTGCAGGTGGTGCATGGCTGTCGTCAGCTCGTGTCGTGAGATGTTGGGTTAAGTCCCGCAACGAGCGCAACCCTTGTCTCATGTTGCCAGCGGGTTATGCCGGGGACTCATGGGAGACTGCCGGGGTCAACTCGGAGGAAGGTGGGGATGACGTCAAGTCATCATGCCCCTTATGTCCAGGGCTTCACACATGCTACAATGGCCGGTACAAAGGGCTGCGATGCCGTGAGGTTAAGCGAATCCTTTAAAGCCGGTCTCAGTTCGGATCGGGGTCTGCAACTCGACCCCGTGAAGTCGGAGTCGCTAGTAATCGCAGATCAGCAACGCTGCGGTGAATACGTTCCCGGGCCTTGTACACACCGCCCGTCACGTCATGAAAGTCGGTAACACCCGAAGCCAGTGGCCTAACCCTTGTGGAGGGAGCTGTCGAAGGTGGGATCGGCGATTGGGACGAAGTCGTAACAAGGTAGCCGTACCGGAAGGTGCGGCTGGATCACCTCCTTTCTAAGGAGCACCACGGAATTCCCCCGTCCCCACACCGTGTGGGATCAAGGCGGTTGGGAGATCGCCCGTCACCTGTAGTGGGTGCGGGTGGGTGCGCAACAACAATGTCCGGTCCGTTGGGCCGGTGAGAATCGCCAGGCACACTGTTGGGTCCTGAGACAACAGGCCCGTTGTCACCCCTGTGGGGGTGGGTGTGTTGTCGCCTCACACTTGGTGGTGGGGTGTGGTGTTTGAGTTGTGGATAGTGGTTGCGAGCATCTAGCAAGCAAGGCTCACTTGGTGGTGGGTGTTGTTTGTTGGTGCAATGTTTCTTCGAGAAATAGCTTTTGGTTTTTGTGTTTGTAAGTGTGTTAGGGCGCATGGTGGATGCCTTGGCATCGGGAGCCGATGAAGGACGTGGGAGGCTGCGATATGCCTCGGGGAGTTGTCAACCGAGCATTGATCCGAGGATGTCCGAATGGGGAAACCCGGCACGAGTGATGTCGTGTCACCACACGCTGAATGTATAGGCGTGTGGGGGGAACGCGGGGAAGTGAAACATCTCAGTACCCGTAGGAGAAGAAAACAAGTGTGATTCCGTGAGTAGTGGCGAGCGAAAGCGGAGGATGGCTAAACCGCGCGCATGTGATACCGGGTAGGGGTTGTGTGTGTGGTGTTGTGGGAGTGTCGTGTCTGGGTCTACCTGCCTGGAGGGCAGTGAGAAAGTGTTGTGGTTAGCGGAAGTGGCCTGGGATGGTCTGCCGTAGACGGTGAGAGCCCGGTACGTGAAAACCCGATACCTGTCTTGCGATATTTTTCCCGAGTAGCAGCGGGCCCGTGGAATCTGCTGTGAATCTGCCGGGACCACCCGGTAAGCCTGAATACTTCCCGATGACCGATAGCGGATGAGTACCGTGAGGGAATGGTGAAAAGTACCCCGGGAGGGGAGTGAAAGAGTACCTGAAACCGTGTGCCTACAATCCGTCAGAGCCCTCTCTTTGAGTGGGGTGATGGCGTGCCTTTTGAAGAATGAGCCTGCGAGTCACCGGCACGTCGCGAGGTTAACCCGGGTGGGGTAGCCGTAGCGAAAGCGAGTCTGAATAGGGCGTATCCCCGTTGGGGGTGTAGTGGCGTGTTGTGGACCCGAAGCGGAGTGATCTACCCATGGCCAGGGTGAAGCGCGGGTAAGACCGCGTGGAGGCCCGAACCCACTTAGGTTGAAGACTGAGGGGATGAGTTGTGGGTAGGGGTGAAAGGCCAATCAAACTCCGTGATAGCTGGTTCTCCCCGAAATGCATTTAGGTGCAGCGTTGCATGTTTCACGCCGGAGGTAGAGCTACTGGATGGCCGATGGGCCCTACTAGGTTACTGACGTCAGCCAAACTCCGAATGCCGGTGTGTGAAGTGTGGCAGTGAGACGGCGGGGGATAAGCTCCGTGCGTCGAGAGGGAAACAGCCCAGATCGCCGGCTAAGGCCCCTAAGCGTGTGCTAAGTGGAAAAGGATGTGCAGTCGCGAAGACAACCAGGAGGTTGGCTTAGAAGCAGCCACCCTTGAAAGAGTGCGTAATAGCTCACTGGTCAAGTGATTGTGCGCCGATAATGTAGCGGGGCTCAAGCACACCGCCGAAGCCGCGGCAATCCCCGTGTGGGGTTGGGTAGGGGAGCGTCCCCTCACCGGTGAAGCCACCTAGTGATGGTGTGGTGGAGGTGTGGGGAGTGAGAATGCAGGCATGAGTAGCGATAAGGCAAGTGAGAACCTTGCCCGCCGAAAGACCAAGGGTTCCTGGGCCAGGCCAGTCCGCCCAGGGTGAGTCGGGACCTAAGGCGAGGCCGACAGGCGTAGTCGATGGACAACGGGTTGATATTCCCGTACCCGTGTGTGCGCGTCCCTGATGAATCAGTGGTACTAACCACCCAAAACCTCTCCGATCGGATCCTTCGGGTGATGACGGTGGGGGGCTGCGTGGGACCTTCGCTGGTAGTAGTCAAGCGATGGGGTGACGCAGGAAGGTAGCCGTACCAGTCAGTGGTAATACTGGGGCAAGCCCGTAGGACGAGATCTAGGCAAATCCGGGTCTCATATAAGTCCGAGAGGTGATGCATAGCCGGATGAGGTGAATTCGGTGATCCTATGCTGCCGAGAAAAGCCTCTAGCGAGTTCACACACGGCCCGTACCCCAAACCGACACAGGTGGTCAGGTAGAGAATACCAAGGCGTACGAGATAACTATGGTTAAGGAACTCGGCAAAATGCCCCCGTAACTTCGGGAGAAGGGGGACCTCCACACCGTGAACCCACTAGCTGGGGGAGCGGGAGGGGGTCGCAGAAACCAGTGAGAAGCGACTGTTTACTAAAAACACAGGTCCGTGCGAAGTCGCAAGACGAGGTATACGGACTGACGCCTGCCCGGTGCTGGAAGGTTAAGAGGACCGGTTAGCGGAAGCAATTCCGCGAAGCTGAGAATTTAAGCCCCAGTAAACGGCGGTGGTAACTATAACCATCCTAAGGTAGCGAAATTCCTTGTCGGGTAAGTTCCGACCTGCACGAATGGCGTAACGACTTCTCAACTGTCTCAACCATAGACTCGGCGAAATTGCACTACGAGTAAAGATGCTCGTTACGCGCGGCAGGACGAAAAGACCCCGGGACCTTCACTACAACTTGGTATTGATGTTCGATACGGTTTGTGTAGGATAGGTGGGAGACTGTGAAGCGGTGACGCCAGTTATCGTGGAGTCGTTGTTGAAATACCACTCTGATCGTATTGGACCTCTAACCTCGAACCCTGAACCGGGTTCAGGGACAGTGCCTGGCGGGTAGTTTAACTGGGGCGGTTGCCTCCTAAAATGTAACGGAGGCGCCCAAAGGTTCCCTCAACCTGGACGGCAATCAGGTGTCGAGTGCAAGTGCACAAGGGAGCTTGACTGCGAGACGGACATGTCAAGCAGGGACGAAAGTCGGGACTAGTGATCCGGCACCCCCGAGTGGAAGGGGTGTCGCTCAACGGATAAAAGGTACCCCGGGGATAACAGGCTGATCTTCCCCAAGAGTCCATATCGACGGGATGGTTTGGCACCTCGATGTCGGCTCGTCGCATCCTGGGGCTGGAGCAGGTCCCAAGGGTTGGGCTGTTCGCCCATTAAAGCGGCACGCGAGCTGGGTTTAGAACGTCGTGAGACAGTTCGGTCTCTATCCGCCGCGCGCGTCAGAAGCTTGAGGAAACCTGTCCCTAGTACGAGAGGACCGGGACGGACGAACCTCTGGTCCACCAGTTGTCCCACCAGGGGCACCGCTGGATAGCCACGTTCGGACAGGATAACCGCTGAAAGCATCTAAGCGGGAAACCTCTTCCAAGACCAGGCTTCTCACCCTCTAGGAGGGATAAGGCCCCCCGCAGACCACGGGATCGATAGACCAGACCTACAAGCCCAGCAATGAGCTCAGGGAACTGGCACTAACCGGCCGAAAACTTACCAACACACACCACGCAACCACACCCACACCAAAACCACACCCCCCACCAATACAACCAACCAACCGGGAAAAACGGGGAAACACACAACCCCAACCCCCACACATAAAAGAAAATAGAGTTACGGCGGTAATAGCGACAGGGAAACGCCCGGACCCATCCCGAACCCGGAAGCTAAGCCTGCCAGCGCCGATGATACTACCCACCCGGGTGGAAAAGTAGGACACCGCCGAACACAACCACAAGCCCTGTGCCCCCCAACACTGTTGCACAGGCATATCTATTTCCGTCACCACGAATTCGATAGGGCGTCCATCTGCCTGCGTGCTGTGGTTTACTTCCCCAATGCGATTCCGCGACCGCCTGACGGGGACGCGTCGACCTGACCCCGGGGTGCCGGCGGCGCCGCCCGAACACCTGCGGGCCGTGCTGCTTGCCCTGAACCGGCCTGGTCAGCGCTGGACGATCCGCGACGGCGCACCGGAAGGCGTGGACCTGGTCGCCGAATGGCAGATCGTCGACGCCAATTGGCAGGAGAATCTGGCAAAAAGCACCTGCAGCGCACCTTCAAGGTTCTGATGCGCCTCGACACCGAGCGCCACGATGTGCGGGCGATTGACGAAGAACAGTCGGCCAGCTCGGAAGGCGGAGTCTCGGGACTATCGCAATCTGCCGAGGTTTCACGCGGTCAGCTCAACGAGAGATCGTTCGAGTTCACCTTCAATCCGGTCGGTGCGTTGCTGGGCGGCGGCGGCTACAACTACAGCGTCAACACCAACAAGTTGAAGAAACCGCTCAAGAAGGCGGTCACCGACGCGGGTTGGACGTACCTCGCGCTACGGAAGGGCAAGCCATGAGCCACCCGGAAGAGCGTAGCCGTACCAGGAGAGATGTGAGGAAATCATGACAAAACGTCCGAAAGCGACAGTGCCGCTTCTTGTCTCAGGCATAGCTCTATCGACCGCGCTGCTCGGAGCGTGTTCGGTGCACGCCGAGATTACAAAGGAAATGCCGAAAGAAAAACTGGCCAGCATGACCAAAGAAGCACTGGAAAAGCAGGCCGGCCAGAAGGCCCAATCCGTCGTATGCGAAGGCGCCATCCCTGCCAAGGTAGGTGCCACGCAACGGTGTGTGCTCACCGCGATGGACGGCACCAAGATCGGTGTTACCGACACTGTCACCAGCGTCGACGGTTCTGACATCCGACTCGATTTCGTCGCCGATGACAAGGCGATGCCATAACCGGAAACCGCCAAGGTCCGACACGCCCGTTCCGGCGGCGAGCACGCCCCTCGTGACCGGTGCTAAAGCGCCATTCGGGTCCCGTCCGAGATGGCCGTACCCTTATGGCAGAGCAATGGCCGGAAGCGAACGGCGATGGGCGGTCAAAATAGCCAGTTCAACGGTGCTCCCTCGTCTGTAACACGCCGCCTGACACGGCCGATGAAGAAGGCACCATGGCACTGACTTTGCTTTGGCGCAGTTTCGCCACCACCCTCGCCGCGGCCGCCACCGCGGCAATAGCGTTAGCCTTCAGCCCCGTCGCGGCCGCCAACGACCCCGGTTGCTTGCCGCTCAACGGCACGCAACTTAGCGCCAGTAGCCATGAAGACACCAACATCCTCGGCATCACCTACGACACCAACGTCGACTACTGGTATCAGGACGGTGCGGTCAACTGGCATAAAACCGTCGACGGCGGTGAGTTCAACCTCACGCACACCAACACCTCCGGAACCGTGCCCGCCGCACCGGGGAGCACCGTGACCATTCCTGGGCTCGGCTCGGGAACCAACCCGGCTTACGGCGGTAGCCCTATCACCGTGACCGTGTGCACTGACTGACGTTCAGTCGAACAGGGTCGCGCAACTTCGGCTTTTCTCCAGGTCGAGCAGCGCGCGTTTGCGGTCCAGGCCGCCCCCGTAGCCGGTGAGGCTGCCGTTGCTGCCGATCACCCGATGACACGGCACGATGATCGCGATCGGATTGTGCCCGTTGGCCAGCCCGACGGCGCGCGCGGCGCCGTGGGCGCCGATCTGGGCGGCGATCTGCCCGTAGGACGCGGTGTCCCCGTAGGGGATGGTCTGCAGTGCGCACCACACCCGCCGCTGGAACGCGGTGCCGAGGAGCTCCAGTTCGACGTCGAACGAGGTGAGTTCACCGGCGAAGTAGGCGTTGAGCTGGTCGACGGCGTCGCCGAAGGCGTGGTCGTCGCGCACCCAATCGGCCCGGTCGGGTTCGTAGGTTTGGTCGACCATCCGCAGATGCTGCAGTGCCGAGCCGCTGCCGGCCAGGGTGAGCGGTCCGATCGGGCTGTCGATAATGCGGTAGCGGGTCATGCGACCTCCTTCGGTGGCCAATGGTTGACGGCGTGATCGAGCGCGGTCCACAGGTGCTGGGTGGCGTAGGAGCGCCAGGGCCGCCAACGGCCGCTGCGCTCGGTCAATGTCCGCGAATCCGCGGGTAGGGCAAGCTGTTTGGCGGCGATCTGGACGCCGAGGTCGGTGACGGGAAAGGCGTCGGGGTCCCCGAGGCCACGCATGGCGATCACTTCGGCGCTCCACGGTCCGATTCCGGGCAGCGCCAGGAGCTGCGCGCGGGCGCGGTTCCAGCCGCAGCCGGCGTCGAGGAC
>PPEA01000318.1 GCA_002967005.1 Mycobacterium talmoniae | reverse complement strand
GGCGATCAGCGCGCGCAGACTCCGTCGCCGAGCCGGCGGGACAGCCAGGTGGGCGGGATCGATGTCGGCGAGGTCGGCGATCGACGGGAAGGTGTGGGTCAGCGCGCCACCGGCGTCGTGGACCGGCTGGCCGTAGGCCGCGACCAACCGGCCGGCGTGGGTGCGGGCCGCCGCGGTGGACACCTGCTGGCCCAGTACCACCCGAATGGCGAGTTCGACCTCGTCCACCGTGCGCGGGATGCGTTGACCGGGCGCCTTCGCCACGATCGGGCGCAGATCCGGGTCCGACGTCAGCACCTCGAGCACCGCTTCCGGGTCGGCGTCGAGGTCGAGAAGTCGCCGGCAGCGGGCGATCGCGGTGGCCAGGTCGCGAAAGTCGTCGAGGACCAGTTGGCAGCCGACGTGGTCGGGGGCCGGGGTGAGCGCGACGATGCCGGTGCCGTGCGGCAGGCGCAGGGTGCGCCGATACCAGCCGTCGCGCACCTCCTCACACCCGGGGATGGCACCGGCCGCCAGATGACCGAACACCCCTTCGTAGGCGAATGGGGTGCGCACCGGCAGCCGCAACGACAGCGCACCGGGGCTGGGCGGGGCCGGTTGGCGGTGCGCGCGGCTGGCGGCATGACGTCGCAGCTGGGTGGGGGTGCCGCGGCAGACTTCCCGGATCGTGTCATTGAACTGGCGGATGCTGGAAAACCCGGCCGCGAAGGCGACGTCGCTGAACGGCAGCTCGGTGGTTTCGATCAGCACCCGAGCGGTCTGGGTGCGTTGTGCGCGGGCCAGGCCCAGCGGGCCAGCCCCGACTTCGCTATGCAGCAGCCGCTGCAACTGCCGGGTGGTGTAGCCCAACCGGGCGGCCATGCCGACGACGCCCTCGCGATCGACGGTCCCGTCGGCGATCAGCCGCATGGCGCGGGCCACCACGTCCCCGCGCACATTCCACTCCGGCGAACCGGGACTGGCGTCGGGCCGGCACCGCTTGCACGGCCGGAAGCCGTCTCGCTGGGCCGCCGCGGCGGTGGGGTAGAACCGCACGTTGCGCGCCAGCGGCGGCCGCACCGGGCAACTGGGGCGGCAATACACGCCCGTGGTGACGACCGCGGTCACAAACCACCCGTCGAAGCGGGCGTCTTTGGACTGCACCGCGCGGTAGCACCGGTCGAAGTCGTCGTACACACTTGCAAGACTTACACGCCACCGGCGACATCACTAGCGGAAAACCGACATCGTTGTTGGCGGGGGGCTATCGCCACGAATTGGCGTAACCCAGCAGCCGTTCGCCGGCGGGCGTGCGTTCCACCAGCGCGATGTCGCGCCGGCCCGACTGGTTGAGCACCCATCGCATCGCGTCCACATCGAACTTTCGTGCCAGCACCACTGTCCGGCACGGTAGGTCGGTGAGCAGCTGCCCGTCGCGGACCGGCCGCGGCTCCAGCGTGGCATCGGGTCGCGGGCGGACCCCGATTTCGACGGTGCCGGGCTTGCTGCCCGCAGCGAACACCACCTGCGCGACGGCGTCCCACGTAACAGCGGAGCCCGGGAAACCCAGACCCATCGAGCCACCGGTAAAGCGGGTGGTGGTGGCAAGGTGGGACAAGGCTGCCCATCCCAGTACCAGGTAGAAGATGACCACCAACAGCGGCCGCCCCCAGCTGATATCCAACGCGACGGAGAGTGCGCCCAGGCCCCAGAGCACGAGCGCGGCGCAGCCGAGCGTGAGAGCCAGCCGCAGACCGGACAGAAACACGGTGATGCGATAGCGAACCCGGCTCATCACGCTGCGGGCACCCGCGGCGCACACCACCGACAAGCCGCCGCCGAGCAGCAGGGCGATCCACGCCGGTTTGGCGGTGATGTCTGCGATGAGGAATGAAACAGCGATAACGGCGACGAGGCCAGCCATGCCGCTGAGCATGAAGAGCAGCTTGAACGGGACCTCGGTGGACTTCATATTGGCCACGGCCTGTTCGTGCGTGACGGGCTGTAGCGAATACGCCATGGTGGGTCCCCCTCTGTGCGACTGCGAACGTGGCAGCGGATAAAACGATAACCGTCACCGCGATCGGCTGCGGGCACGAATTTGGGTCCGTCACCGCTTAGGATCCGAATGTGGCCGACCTGGTGCAGAGCTACTTGGACCGGATTGTTGCCGAACACGCCGCGACCGCCGAGGGTGCACTGGCCGATTACATTCCGGAGCTGGCCGGCGTCGATCCGCGGGGCTTCGGGTTGTCGCTGTCGTCGGGCGACGGGTACGTCTACGAAACCGGCGACGCCGACATCGAATTCACCATCCAGTCGGTGTCCAAGCCGTTCACCTATGCGCTCGCACTCGATCAGATCGGTGAGGCGGCCGTCGACGCGCGGATCGGGGTGGAGCCCTCCGGTGAGGCCTTCAACGAGATCAGCGTCGATGACGTCACAAAGGTTCCGAAGAACCCGATGATCAACGCCGGGGCGATCGCCGCGGTGTCGCTGATCCCCGGTGCCTCGCCCGACGCGCGGTTCGCGCTGATCCGCGACTTTTACTCCGCCTGCGCGGGACGGCAATTGCCGCTCGACGAGGCGGTGTATCGCTCGGAGAAGGCCACCGGAAGCCGGAACCGGGCGATCGCCTACATGCTGGACAGCTTCGATGTGCTCGACGGTGATCCCGACGAGATCCTCGACGTCTACTACCGGCAGTGTTCGCTGCGGGTCACCAGCACCGACCTGGCCCGGATGGGCGCGACGCTGGCCCGTGCCGGGGTCAATCCGTTCACCGGTCGGCGGGTGACCAACGCCGCGGTGGTGCGGCGCACCCTGTCGGTCATGCTGACCTGCGGCATGTACGACGCGGCGGGCGACTGGGTCAGCGCCGTCGGGATGCCGGCCAAAAGCGGCGTCGGCGGCGGCATCGTCGCGGTGCTGCCCGGACAGCTCGGAATCGGTGTGTACTCACCGCTGTTGGATGCCAAGGGCAACAGTGTGCGCGGTGTGGCGGTGTGCCGCAGCCTGTCCGCGCAACTCGGTCTGCACTTTTTGAGCGTGCCGCTGCAGGCGCGGTCGACGTTGCGCGCCAGCTACGACGTTCGCGACGGGGTGCGGGTCTATGAGATCCACGGCGATCTGCTGTTCGCCGGCGCCGAGCAGGTGCTGCGGATGGCCCGCCAGCAATCCGGTGAGTTCAGCGCCGCCATTCTTGACGTGTCGCGAGTCGACGACATCAACGGCGCCGCCCGCACCATGCTCGCCGGGCTGGGCGCGATGCTGCAGGCCGCGGGAAAGCGCGGTTTCCTGGTCGATCCCGACGGCGCGGTGGTCTCGCCGGGCTCACCGGCGCAGGCGGTGACCTTCACGACCGTCGACGACGCGGTCGCCGCCGCCGAGGCCTGGCTATTCGGCCGCTAGCGTGGCTAGGCGACCGGCACCGCCAACCGGGTCGGCTGGTCGAGGCCGCGCAGCGTCACCGTATCGCCGAAAGCCCAACGCGCCCGCTCGCTTTCGCTGGCCCCCTGCACGGTCGCCGAGGACGCCAGCACCCGGCTGGATTCGGATTTCGCCAGCTCGCACAGCCGGGCCGCCTCGTTCACCGGCTCGCCGATGACGGTGTATTCGAAACGCTGCTTGGCGCCCACGTTGCCGGCCACCGCCTGACCGGCGGCCACCCCGATCCCGGCCTCGCATTCGGGGACCTCATCGTGCAACCTGGCCGAAATCGCCCGGGCCGCCGCCAGCGCGTAGTCCTCGGGGTGTTCGAGGTTGTTGGGCGCACCGAACACCGCCAGCACGGCGTCGCCCTCGAACTTGTTGACCAGGCCGTGATGATTGTCGACCTCGTCGACGACCACCGCGAAGAACCGGTTCAGCAGCGCGACCACCTCCACGGCGGGCCGCCCGGTGACCAACTGCGTCGAGCCGATGATGTCCACGAAAACCACTGCCACATGGCGCTCCTCGCCGCCGAGCTTGGGCCGCTCGCGTTCGGCGGCGGCGGCGACTTCGCGCCCCACATGGCGACCGAACAGATCGCGGACCCGCTCCCGCTCCCGCAAGCCGGCGACCATCGCGTTGAACCCGCTCTGCAGCTCCCCGAGTTCGGTGCCGTCGAACACCACCAGATTGGCCCGCAAGTCGCCTTGTTCCACCCGGTGGAGGGCGGCCCGCACCACCCGGACCGGGGTGGCGATGAGCCAGGACAGGATCCACATCAGCAGGAACCCGAAGATCAACGTGGCGGTGGCCAGCATCAGCACCGCCACCCCGAACTGGGTCAACGTGAGGTTGCGCAGCACCAGGGCGAAGAACGCGGTCACGGCGATGCCCAGCACCGGCACCCCGGAGCTGAGCATCCACACCGTCATGGTGCGGCCCATGATGCCCGGCGCCAACCGTCGCGGCGGACGCCCGGCCGCCAGCGCCTGCGCGGCGACCGGGCGCAACGCGAACTCGGTGAGCAGATAGCAGCCGGTGGCCACCAGAACGCCGCAGATCCCCACCGAGAACGCGATGATGGGGATGAACACGCTGTTGACCAGGCCGTAGAGCAGCGTCAACAGCGCGGTTCCGACACCCCACAGGATGAGCAGCACGACGGCCACCTGCCACGGCGCCAAAAAGGTGTTGCGTTCGTCGGTGTAGGTGGGTCTGCGTTCGGCGATCGCCCAGCGCAGCTTGCTCACCGTGCGCCGGGTGATCCAGTAGGTGCCCAGCACCATCGCCGTCACGATGTAGGCCGGCACCACCGCGAACGTCAGCCACGCCGGCGCGTCGCTGAATACGCTCGGCGACGGAAAAGCCACCCCCACCAACAGCATGGCGACACCGATGCCGAGCAGGTTGGTGGCCACGATGACGACGGTCATCATCAGCTGGATGCGCACTCGGCGGCGGCGCTGGCTCTCCGACACCCGGCCGAGCAGCCAGGATCCGTACTCCGGTGTGCTGGGTAGCCGACCGCTTTGCCGGGTCATTGCCTCGAGCAGCCGGCCCAGGCGTTGCGCCGCGGTCTTCTTGGCCATCATTTGGCGCCAGCCTAGTTTGTCCGCGGTAATTCCGGGGAGCACCCCTAAGGTAGGTCGGGTGCGTCTTGTGATCGCCCAGTGCACCGTCGACTATGTGGGACGCCTGACCGCGCATCTGCCGTCGGCGCGCAGGCTGCTGTTGATCAAGGCCGACGGGTCGGTCAGCGTGCACGCCGACGACCGCGCCTACAAGCCGCTGAACTGGATGAGCCCCCCGTGCCGGCTCACCGAGGAACTCGACGGGGATGTCCCGGTGTGGGTGGTGGAAAACAAGGCCGGTGAACAACTGCGGATCACCGTCGAGGACATCGAACACGACTCCAGCCACGAGCTGGGACTCGACCCCGGGTTGGTCAAAGACGGCGTCGAAGCCCACCTGCAGGAGCTGCTGGCCGAGCACGTCGAGTTGCTCGGCACCGGCTACACCCTGGTGCGTCGGGAATACATGACCCCGATCGGTCCGGTCGACTTGTTGTGCCGCGACGAACTCGGTCGGTCGGTGGCGGTGGAGATCAAACGCCGCGGCGAGATCGACGGGGTCGAACAGCTCACCCGCTACCTGGAGTTGCTCAACCGCGACACCGTGCTGGCGCCGGTCAGCGGAGTGTTCGCCGCGCAACAAATCAAGCCCCAGGCGCGCAACCTGGCCACTGATCGCGGAATCCGTTGCGTGACACTCGATTACGACAGTATGCGCGGCCTGGACAGCGACGAGTTCCGGCTGTTTTGAGGCCGCACCCGACCGTGACGCTCACCACGTGGGCACCAGGTTGCGGACCCCGCCGGAATAGGTCGCCACGGCGGCGCGTTGCAGCCGTCCATGGCAATCGATGACCTCTTTGCGCCGCTGACGGTTCGCTCACTGACCGTGCCGAATCGGTTCGCGATGGCGCCGATGACCCGCCAGGCCTCGCCCGGCGGCGTCCCGGGCGCCGATGTCGCCGAGTACTACCGACGGCGCGCGGCCGGCGGTGTCGGGCTGATCCTCACCGAAGGGGTGCGGCTGCCCAGCCCGGCCGCGGGTTACCCGGCCAGTGTCCCGACGCTGGCCGGCGACGAGGTGCTCGCGGGCTGGACCCGGGTCTCGACGCCGTGCACGCCGAAGGCGCCACCATCGCCGCACAGCTGTGGCACCAGGGCGTGGCGCGCGACGACGCCGACGGGGTGGTGCCGGTCAGCCCGTCGGGCGATCGACGGGCACGGTGAGCCGCGCGGCCGGGCGCTGGAACCCGATCGACTGCACGAGATCTCGGAGCTGTACGCGCGCAGCGCCGCCACCGCCCGGGACGTCGGTTTCGACGCCGTCGAGCTGCACGGCGCCCACGGCTACCTGCTGGACCAATTCCTCTGGGAGCGCACGAATCTGCGCACCGACGGCTACGGCGGATCGCTGGCCGCGCGGACCCGCTTCCCGGCCGAAGTGGTCGCGGCGGTGCGGGCCGCCGTCGGAGGCGACTATCCGATCATTTTCCGCTTCTCGCAGTGGAAGGCCACCGACTACGCGGCATCCCTGGCCGCCGACCCGACCGAGTTGCAGGAACTGCTCGCCCCGCTGGTCGAGGCCGGCGTCGACGTGCTGCACCCCTCCACCCGTCGGCATTATGTGCCCGGGTTCCCCGAGCACGACCCCGCGCTGAGCCTGGCCGGGTGGACCAAGAAGGTCACCGGCACACCGGTCATCGCGGTCGGGTCGGTCGGGCTGGAAACGCAGTTCCGCGGCGAAAAGCCGGGCGAGGTGATCAAGCCCGCGCCCGTCGACCGCCTCGTTGAGCAGTTCGACGCCGGCGAGTTCGACGTGGTGGCCATCGGGCGCGCGCTGCTGGCCGACCCGGGCTGGGTGAATCGTTTGCGGGACGGCGAACTGGACGGGTTCAGCGGATACGACGCCGAGGTGGCGCTGTCCGCGCTGGCCTGACGCGGGCCACTAGGCTGGACGCATGGCCCGTCGCCGCAGCCCGTCGCGTCGGCAGCAGCCGTTGCGGCCGTTACCGGCTCCGCACCGGGTGGAAACCGGGCCCGACGGGTACTCCTACGAGGTGCGCGCCATCGCCGGGTCCCGGGCGGTCAAAACCTACCGCTGCCCGGGCTGTGATCACGAAATCCGTTCGGGCACCGCGCATGTGGTGGTGTGGCGGGTGGATTCCGGTGAGGCCGGGGTAGAGGACCGGCGGCATTGGCACACCCCGTGCTGGGCCAACCGCGCAACCCGCGGCCCGACCCGAAAGTGGTCTTAGCTCTAGTGGTGTGACTCGGCGGCCGGCTCGACCAGCTCGATCAGCACCCCGCCGGCGTCCTTGGGGTGGATGAAGTTGATCCGCGAGTTTGCCGTACCGCGCTTCGGGGCGTCGTAGAGCAGCCGCACGCCCTCGTCGCGCAACCGCTCGGACAGGGTGTCGATGTCGCTGACCCGGTAGGCCAGCTGCTGCAGGCCCGGGCCGCGCTTGTCCAAGAACTTCGCGATCGTCGAGGCGTCGTCGATCGGGGCCATCAGCTGGATCTGGGCGCTGCCGACCGGGGCGCCGCGCACCGCCAGCATGGCCTCGACGATGCCTTGCTCCTCGTTGACCTCTTCGTGCAGCACGATCATGCCGAGCCGGTCGTGGTACCACTTCTTGGCGGCGGCCAGGTCGGGCACCGCGATACCGACGTGGTCGATCGCCGTTACCAGGGCGGTGGCCAGGGCGGGACGGGCGTCAGCTTGATCGGTGGTCATAACGCAACGGTAACCTGATGGGAAAGATTGCGCTGCACCGATCGGCAAGATCGGCCGTCCCCACCCGCTCTGGAGGTACTCATGACCACGTCGGTAATCGTTGCTGGGGCACGGACCCCGATCGGCAAGCTGATGGGGTCGTTGAAGGACTTCTCCGGCAGCGACCTGGGGGCCGTCGCGATCGCCGGTGCGCTGGAGAAGGCCAGCGTGCCGCCGGCGCTGGTGGAATACGTGATCATGGGCCAGGTGCTGACCGCCGGCGCCGGTCAGATGCCGGCGCGGCAGGCGGCGGTGGCCGCGGGGATCGGCTGGGACGTGCCGACGCTGACCATCAACAAGATGTGCCTGTCCGGGATCGACTCCATCGCCCTGGCTGACCAGCTGATTCGGGCCGGCGAGTTCGACGTGGTGGTGGCCGGCGGCCAGGAGTCCATGACCAAGGCGCCGCACCTGCTGATGGACAGCCGCGCCGGCTACAAGTACGGCGACGTCACGGTGCTGGACCACCTGCCTACGACGGCCTGCACGATGTGTTCACCGATCAGCCGATGGGGGCGCTGACCGAGCAGCGCAACGACGCCGATCAGTTCACCCGCGCCGAACAGGACGAGTACGCGGCGGTGTCGCACCAAAAAGCCGCCGCGGCGTGGAAGGACGGCGTGTACGCCGACGAGGTGGTGCCGGTGAAGATCCCGCAGCGCAAGGGGGATCCGCTGGAGTTCACCGAAGACGAGGGCATCCGCGCCAACACCACCGCCGAGTCGCTGTCCGGGCTGAAGCCGGCGTTCCGTAAGGACGGCACCATCACGGCGGGGTCGTCGTCGCAGATCTCCGACGGTGCGGCCGCGGTGGTGGTGATGAACAAGGCCAAGGCCCAAGAGCTCGGGCTGAGCTGGCTGGTCGAGATCGGTGCGCACGGCGTGGTGGCCGGGCCGGATTCGACGTTGCAGTCCCAGCCGGCCAACGCCATCAAGAAGGCCGTCGCCCGCGAAGGCATCGCGCTCGACCAGCTCGACGTGGTGGAGATCAACGAGGCGTTCGCCGCGGTGGCGCTGGCCTCGACCCGCGAGTTGGGGATCAACCCCGACATCGTCAACGTGCACGGCGGGGCGATCGCCGTCGGCCACCCGATCGGCATGTCCGGGGCGCGGATCACCCTGCACGCCGCCCTGGAGCTCAAGCGCCGGGGCTCGGGCTACGCGGTGGCGGCGCTGTGCGCCGCCGGCGGCCAGGGTCGACGCGTTGATCCTGCGGGCCGGCTAGGCCGGGTTTGCTGGCGGTGCCGGCCGGC
>PPEA01000317.1 GCA_002967005.1 Mycobacterium talmoniae | reverse complement strand
GGCGGTCGCGCCGATCGCGTCCTGCAGCGCGCCACCGCGCAGCGCCCGGACGCGGTCCGCGGTCGCCGACGCGGCCCCGGGCGATATCGAGGCCGCCTTCGCCGCCGCCGACGTGCAGATCCTCAACCAGGATGTCGCCGCCGCGTTCGACCGGCTGATCGCGTTGGTGCGGCGCACCGCGGGGGAGGAGCGCACCGCGGTGCGCACCCGGCTGATCGAGCTGTTCGAAATCTTCGATCCCGCCGACCCCGACGTCATCGCCGGCCGGCGCAACCTCGCCAACGCCCTGTACTGACTTTTGGCGTTGACTCTGCGCCCACCAGGCATAAGTGCGAGTGGACCGCCTGGTCAGCGCAGAGTCAACGCGGGTTTACTCCGGTTCGAGCCACAGCGCGGACAGCGGCGGCAACACCAGCACCGCCGAGGCCGGCCGGCCGTGCCAGGGCCGTTCGACCGCGTCCACCCCGCCGAGGTTGCCGATCCCGGACCCGTGATAGTCGGTCGCATCGGTGTTGAGCACCTCGCGCCACCGCCCGGCGACCGGCAGCCCCAGCTGGTAGTCGGCGTGCTCGGTGCCGGCGAAGTTGAACACGCAGGCCAGCACCGACCCGTCGCTGCCGTACCGCAGGAAGCTCAACACGTTGTTGGCCGAGTCGTTGGCGTCGATCCACGAGTAGCCGTCGGGTTGGCTGTCTTGGCTCCACAGCGCGGGCCGGGCGCGGTAGGCGGCGTTGATGTCGTCGACCAGGCGCAGGATGCCGGTCGAGAAGCCGTTCTCGTCGAGCTGGAACCAGTCCACCCCGCGCTCCTCGGACCATTCGGCGCGCTGGCCGAACTCCTGGCCCATGAACAGGAGCTGCTTACCCGGATGCGCCCACTGATAGGCCAGCAGGCTGCGTAACCCGGCGGCCTTGACGTGGTCGTTGCCCGGCATCCGCTCCCACAGCGTGCCCTTGCCGTGCACCACTTCGTCGTGGCTGATCGGCAGCACGTAGTTCTCGCTGAACGCGTACAGCATCGAGAACGTCACCTCGTGGTGGTGATAGGAGCGGTGCACCGGGTCGTGGCTGAGATAGTCCAGCGTGTCATGCATCCAGCCCATGTTCCACTTCATCGAAAAGCCCAGGCCGCCAAGGCTGGTCGGCCTGGTCACCCCGGGCCAGGAGGTCGACTCCTCGGCGATCGTCACGATGCCGGGCGCCACCCGATGGGCGGTGGCGTTCATTTCCTGCAGGAACTGCACCGCCTCCAAATTCTCCCGGCCGCCGTAGATGTTCGGCGTCCAGCCGCCCGCGGGACGCGAATAGTCCAGGTACAGCATCGACGCCACCGCGTCCACCCGCAGCCCGTCGATGTGGAACTCGGTCAGCCAGTACAACGCGTTGGCCACCAGGAAGTTGCGCACCTCCGGCCGGCCGAAGTCGAAGACGTAAGTGCCCCAGTCGAGTTGCTCCCCGCGTTTGGGGTCCCAGTGTTCGTAGAGCGGGGTCCCGTCGAAACGCCCCAGCGCCCAGGCGTCTTTGGGGAAATGGGCCGGCACCCAGTCCATGATCACCCCGATCCCGGCCCGGTGCAGCGCGTCGACCAGCCCGCGGAACTCGTCGGGGCTGCCGAACCGGGACGTCGGCGCGTAATACGAGGTGACCTGATACCCCCACGACCCGCCGAACGGGTGCTCGGCGACGGGCAGCATCTCGACGTGGGTGAAGCCGTGCGCCACCACGTAATCCACCAGTTCGCGGGCCAACTCGGTGTAGCTGAGCCCCGGTCGCCACGAACCCAGGTGCACTTCGTAGGTGCTCATCGCCTCGTGCACCGGGTTGTGCTGCGCGCGCTGCGCCATCCAGTCGCCGTCGCGCCAGGTGTAGCTGCTGACGTTCACCCGCGACGCGGTCTGCGGCGGCACCTCGGTGGCGAACGCGAACGGGTCGGCCCGGTCGGTGACGACGCCGTCGGCGCCGTGCACCCGGAACTTGTACAGGCCCGTCGGGCGGGAAGCCCGGCCAGAACAGCTCCCACCCCCCGAAGAGCCCAGCACCCGCAGCGGCGCGTCGTTGCCGTTCCACCCGTTGAAGTCGCCGATCAGGCCGACCCCTTTGGCGTTGGGGGCCCACACCGCGAACGACACCCCGCTCACCACACCGTCGGCGGTGGTGAACGAGCGGGGATGCGCGCCCAGCACCTCCCACAGCCGTTCGTGGCGGCCCTCGGCGAACAGGTGCAGGTCGACCTCGCCCAAGGTGGGCAGGAACCGGTAGCCGTCGGCGACGGTGTGCACAGCGTCGTCCCCGTAGCGCACCTGCAGCCGGTAGTCGATCAGGTCGACGAACGGCAGTGCCACCGCGAACAGCCCCGACTCCAGGTGCTGCAGCTCGTAGCGGTCGCCGCCCACCAGCGCCGTCACCGTCACCGCGTGCGGGCGCAACGCGCGGATCACGGTGTGATCGCCGTATTCGTGGGCGCCCAGGATGGCGTGCGGGTCGTGCTGCACCCCGGCCAGCAACCGGGCCAGCTCGCCGCGGTCGGGTGCCAGGTGCGGACTGTCCAGCTGTTCGGTTCGTTTCATCTGCGTCACCCCCGGCGCAACAGTGTGGTTCGGGATTCCTCCGGTATCAGCGGCATGTTGATGATGTGGGCCACCGCGCGGGCCGGGTCGATGCGCACGTAATTGGCCTGGCCCCAGTGGTAGTCCTCGCCGGTGATTTCGTCGCGCACCCAAAACTGTTCGTAGGGTTCGCGTCCCAGCGCGGCCATGTCCAGCCACAACGTCGCCTCCTCGGCGGCAAAAGCGTTGAGCGTCACCACCACCAACACGCAGTCACCGGTGCTCGGGTCGAACTTGCTGTAGGCCAGCAACGCGTCGTTGTCCAGGTGATGGAAGGCGATGGTGCGCAACTCCCGCAGCGCGGGGTGGGTGCGGCGGATCGCGTTGAGCGCGGTGATGAACGGCTCCAGCGACCGCCCCTCGGCCAGCGCGGCCGCATAGTCGCGGGGCCGCAACTCGTATTTCTCCGAGTCCAGGTACTCCTCGCTGCCGTCGCGCACCGCGCGGTGCTCGAAAAGCTCGTAGCCGGAATACATCCCCCAGGCCGGGCTCAGGGTCGCCGCCAGCACCGCGCGGATGGCGAACATGCCCGGGCCGCCGTGCTGCAGGCTGGCGTGCAGGATGTCGGGGGTGTTGACGAACAGGTTCGGCCGGCGGAAATCGGCGAATTCGGCGATCTCCCGGCCGAATTCGGTGAGCTCGGCCTTCGAGGTGCGCCAGGTGAAGTAGGTGTAGGACTGGGTGAAGCCGAGCTTGGCCAACCCGTATTGGCGCGCCGGCGGGGTGAACGCCTCGGACAAGAACACCACGTCGGGGTCGGCGGCCTTGACCTGACCGATCAGCCAGGCCCAGAAGTCGGGCGGCTTGGTGTGCGGATTGTCGACCCGGAACACCTTCACCCCGTGCTCGACCCAGTGCCGCACCACCGCCAGCACCGCGTCGTACAGGCCGGCGGGATCGGTGTCGAAGTTCAGCGGGTAGATGTCCTGGTATTTCTTCGGCGGGTTCTCGGCGTAGGCGATGGTGCCGTCGGGCAACTCGGTGAACCAGTGCCGGTGGGCGCGGGCCCACGGGTGATCCGGGGCGCACTGCAGCGCCAGGTCCAGCGCCACCTCCAGGCCCAACTCGCGCGCGGCGGCCACAAACTCATCGAAGTCCTCGAGGGTGCCCAGCTGCGGGTGGATGGCGTCGTGCCCGCCCTCGTCGCTGCCGATCGCCCACGGTGAGCCGACGTCGCCGGGTTCGGCGGTCACCGCGTTGTTGCGGCCCTTGCGGTGGACCTTGCCGATCGGGTGGATCGGCGGCAGGTACACCACGTCGAACCCCATCTCGGCGATCCGGGGCAGCGCCGCGGCGGCGGTGGCGAAGGTGCCGTGCACCGGGGTGCCGTCGCGTCCCAGCCGCCGGTGGAGCGGGGGAACATCGTCATACCAGGCGCCGAACCGGGCCAGCGGGCGATCCACCCAGACCGTGAACCTGGTGGCCCTGGGTGACCAGGTCCGCGGCAGCCGGATGCTCGGCCAGCACGTCGGTGACCTCGGCGGACAGCGCGAGCGCGGCCCGGCTCAGCGGATCACCGGGGGGCG
>PPEA01000316.1 GCA_002967005.1 Mycobacterium talmoniae | reverse complement strand
GCGGGCCCGCCGCGGCGGCCCGGTCCAACAGCCGCGCCCCCATCAGCAGGTCGTTGGACAACTCGGCTTCGCCCTGGCCGGCGTCGAGTTTGGCGGTCACGGCGTGCCGCCAGGTGTCGATCGGGTCGCCCCAGCCGTCGACCCGGAACCCCCACAACCCGACCCGGTCGGGGGTGAACTGGCCGTGGAACACGTAGGGCTCCACGCCCATCGTCATCGGCGCCGAGATGGGCTGCACCTGCGGCGCCGCGTTCGGGGCCGGGATCCGGTGCCGGGTGCCCGGCTGCGGATAGTGCGGCCCCAGATACTGCGCGACCAGGGTCGCCGCCACCGTCTCGTGGCCGTCGCTCCACACCGTGGCGCGCACCGGGACCACCTCACCGACCACCGCCTTGGCCGGATACCCGCCGCACGATACGACGGGCTGGACGTCATCGATCTCGACCCGGCCAGGCACCCAATCCACTCCGTCCTACTGGTTGTCGAACATCCCTGCGCGTCTCATACCCACCGTAATGGGCGGGCTATACCTGCGCCGGGCGCAGCGCTCGCTTCGCGACCTGCGCGCAACCGAATCGTCAGTAAGCTAAGGACGCGTGAAAGCCCTCCGCCGGTTCACCGTCCGCGCCCACCTGCCCGAGCGCCTGGCCGCGCTGGAGCAACTGTCGATCAACCTGCGGTGGTCCTGGGAGCAGCCCACCCAGGAGCTGTTTGCCGCCATCGACCCGGAGCTGTGGGTGCGCTGCGGCCAGGATCCGGTGGCGCTGCTGGGCGCGGTGAGCCCGGCCCGGCTCGACGAGCTGACCACCGATGAGGGCTTTGTGGCGCGGCTCGACGCGCTGGCCGCCGACCTCGACGACTACCTGAGCCGGCCGCTGTGGTACCAGCAGCAGCAACACAACGGCACCGCGATGCCGACGTCGATCGCCTACTTCTCGATGGAGTTCGGGGTCGCCGAGGTGCTGCCGAACTACTCCGGCGGGCTGGGGATCCTGGCCGGGGACCACCTGAAGTCCGCCTCGGACCTGGGGGTACCGCTGATCGCGGTCGGCCTGTACTACCGCTCCGGCTACTTTCGCCAGTCGCTGACCGCCGACGGCTGGCAGCACGAAACCTATCCGCCGCTGGACCCGCAGGGCCTGCCGCTGCGGCTGCTCACCGACAGCGGCGCGCGCCGGTGCTGATCGAGCTGGCCCTGCCCGACGCACTGCTGCGGGCCCGGATCTGGGTGGCGCAGGTCGGCCGGGTGCCGCTGCTGTTGCTGGACTCCGACATCCCGGAAAACGAGCACGAGCTGCGCGGGGTCACCGACCGGCTGTACGGCGGCGACCAGGAACACCGGATCAAACAGGAGATCCTGGCCGGGATCGGCGGGGTGCGGGCGATCCGGGCGTTCACCGCGCTCGAAGGGCTGCCCGACCCCGAGGTGTTCCACATGAACGAGGGCCACGCGGGATTCCTCGGCGCCGAACGCATCCGGGAGCTGATGACCGGCGCCGGGCTGGATTTCGACACCGCGCTGACCGTGGTGCGCGCCTCGACGGTGTTCACCACCCACACCCCGGTGCCGGCCGGCATCGACCGGTTCCCGGTGGAGCTGGTGCGCCGCTACCTCGGTGGCGACGGCGCGGCCGGGCTGCTGCCCGGGGTGTCCACCGACGCGGATCGTGGCGCTGGGCGCCGAACCCGACCCGGACACCTTCAACATGGCCCACCTGGGGTTGCGGTTGGCGCAGCGGGCCAACGGGGTGTCGCTGCTGCACGGCCGGGTCAGTCGGGCGATGTTCAACGACCTGTGGTCCGGGTTCGACCGCACCGAGGTGCCGATCGGGTCGATCACCAACGGGGTGCACGCGCCGACCTGGGCGGCGCCGCAGTGGCTGCAGCTGGGCCGCGAGTTGGCCGGCTCCGATTCGCTGTCCGAGCCCAGTGTGTGGCAGCGGCTGCAGCAGGTCGATCCGGGGCATCTGTGGTGGATCCGGTCGCAGCTGCGCGCGCTGCTGATCGACGACGTCCGGGCCCGGCTGCGCCGGTCCTGGCGGGAACGCGGCGCCTCGGAGGCCGAACTCGGCTGGATCGCCACGGCTTTCGACCCTGAGGTGCTGACCGTCGGGTTCGCCCGCCGGGTGCCCACTTACAAGCGGCTGACGCTGATGCTGCGCGATCCGGACCGGCTGCAGCAGCTGCTGCTTGACGAGGAGCGCCCGATCCAGCTGATCGTCGCCGGCAAGTCGCATCCCGCCGACGACGCCGGCAAGGCGCTGATCCAGCAGGTGGTGCGGTTCGCCGACCGGCCCGAGGTGCGGCACCGGGTGGCGTTTCTGCCCGACTACGACATGTCGATGGCCCGGCGGCTGTACTGGGGCTGCGACGTGTGGTTGAACAACCCGCTGCGCCCGCTGGAGGCGTGCGGCACCTCCGGGATGAAAAGCGCGCTCAACGGCGGGTTGAACCTGTCGATCCGCGACGGCTGGTGGGACGAGTGGTACGACGGCGAAAACGGGTGGGAGATCCCGACCGCCGCCGGGGTGGCCGACGAGGGCCGCCGCGACGACCTGGAGGCCAGCGCGCTGTATGACCTGCTGGCGACCTCGGTGGCGCCGAAGTTCTACGAACGCGACGAGCACGGGGTGCCACGGCGGTGGATCGAGATGGTGCGCCACACCCTGCAGACGCTGGGGCCCAAGGTGATGGCGTCGCGGATGGTGCGCGACTACGTGGAGACGTACTACACCCCGGCCGCGCAGTCGGTGCGCGCGGTCATCGGCGCGGACGGCGCCGCGTTCGAGGCCGCCCGCGAGCTGGCCGACTACCGTCGGCGCGCCCAGCAGGCGTGGCCGAAGATCTCGATCACCGACGTCGACGGCACCGGCCCTGCCGGATACCCGCCTGCTGGGGTCGAAGCTGACGTTGACCGCGACCGTGCAGCTGGCCGGGCTGCGACCCGACGAGGTCACCGTGCAGGCGGTGCTGGGCCGCGTCGACGCCGGTGACGTGCTGCAGGACCCGGTGACCGTCGCGATGACGCACAGCGGCGCCGCCGGCGGCGCCGACATCTTCGTGACCACCACGCCGCTGCCGGTGGCCGGGTCGGTGGGCTACACGGTGCGGGTGCTGCCCAACCACCCGATGTTGGCCGCCGCCAACGAACTGGGCCTGGTCACCCTGGCCTGACCGGGTCGCCATTCGCCGCGAGCAGACGCAGATTCGCACTGCCGCGGCGGCTTTTGTGCGAATCTGCGTCTGCTCGGCAAGGGAAAGCCGGTCAGCTGAACCGGGCGATGCAGCGGTCGACGTCGCCGAGCACCCCGGTGCGGAAGGCGTCGATGCGGGAGAACCCGGCCGGCACGGTCTCGCCGTTGATGTCGCTGGCCGCCAGGCCGTTGGTCAACAGCCCCGACACCGCCTCGTCGAGGTCGCCGGCGGTCAACGCCACGCTGTGCCCGGTGCCGGTGCTGACGCCGTTGGACAGCGCGGTGGTGCCCACCCCGGTCAAACACGCCGTGCGCAGCGCGGCTTCGGCGTTGTCGAGCACCAAACCACCGCGGTCGGCCTGCACCGCCAGCATGTAGCGCGACACCAGCACCGAATAGGCGGTGTTGTCGCCGGACAGCATCGACGCGGCGTCACCCTCCCGCGGGACACCCATCTTGATCAGCTGGGGCAGGTCCACCGCGATGGTGTTGCTGGCCGGGCAGTACGACGCCGGCGGCTGGGCCGGGCGTCGCCGCAGGCCTCGGCCGCCTCGGCGTCGAAACTCAGCTGCGGCG
>PPEA01000315.1 GCA_002967005.1 Mycobacterium talmoniae | reverse complement strand
CCCATGCTCGAGTCACCGGCCGGTCGGCGGCGGCGCTGACCATCCGCGCGGCCGCCGACGCGATCGCGGTGTCGTGGTTGAAGATCGACAACGCCAGGGTTTCCAGCAGGATGCACTCGGCGAAGCTGCCGCGCACCGACAGCACCGGCGAGCCGGGGAAGTACAGCTCGCCCTCGGCGTAGCCGTCGATGTCCCCGGTGAACCGGAAGTCGGCCAGATACGCCACCGTGTCGGGGTCGAGGAATTCCGCCAGCGACGCCAGCGCGTCGTCGTCGAATCCGAACTGGCCCAACGCTTCCAGGAACCGGCCGGTGCCGGCGACCACCCCGTAGGGCGCCCGTCGGGCAGCCGGCGGGCGAACAACTCGAAGGTCGTCGACCGGTGCGCGGTGCCGTCGCGCAGCGCCGCCGCCAGCATGGTGAGTTCGTATTTGTCGGTCAGCAGCCCGGCGCGGGCCCAGTCGTTCACCCCGCAACCGTATCGGCTGGTCGCCACCGCCGGTTAGCTCGGTATCCTGAGGGCTATGGTTGCGTCAGCAGCGACGTCCCCGCCGGTCACGCCGAAGACCACCGAACACCGGCAGGTCGATGCCACCGACGACACGGCCAGCCCGTGGGTGACCATCGTCTGGGACGACCCGGTGAACCTGATGAGCTATGTGACCTACATCTTCCAGAAGCTGTTCGGCTACAGCGAACCCCACGCCACCAAGCTGATGCTGCAGGTGCACACCGAGGGCAAGGCGGTGGTGTCGGCGGGCAGCCGGGAGTCCATGGAGGTCGACGTGTCCAAACTGCATGCCGCCGGGTTGTGGGCGACGCTGCAGCAGGACCGCTGACTAGGGTCGCTGGGTGCGCAAGTGGAAGCGGGTCGAGACCGCTGACGGTCCCCGTTTCCGGTCGGCGCTGGATCCGCACGAGGCGGCGCTGCTCACCAGCCTGGTCGGGTCGCTGGTGGGCATGCTCGACGAGCGGGAATCGTCCTCGCCGCCAGACGAACTCGAGCAGATCACCGGGATGAAGACCGGCAACACCGAACCCCCCGAGGACGCGACGCTGCGGCGGCTGCTGCCGGATTTCTACAAGCCGGCCAACGACCACCCGGCCGGGTCGGGCGCCGCCGACAGCCTCAACGCCGCGCTGCGCAGCATCCACGAACCCGAGATCATCGCGGCCAAACGCGAGACCGCGCACCGGCTGTTGGCGACCGTGCCCGCCGACGGCGGCCGGTTCGAGCTGACCGAGGACGACGCGCACGCCTGGATCGCGGCCGTCAACGACGTGCGGCTGGCGCTGGGCACCATGCTCGACATCGGGCCGAACGGGCCGGAGCGCCTACCCGCCGACCATCCGCTGGCCGCCCACTTCGACGTCTACCAATGGCTGACCGTGCTGCAGGAATACCTGGTGCTGGCGCTGATCGGGAACCGATGAGCGCCATCACCGACGTCGCCGGGATTCGGGTCGGCCAGTATTCAGCGGCTCGACCCGGACGCGACCCTGGGCACCGGCTGGGCCAGCCGGGGT
>PPEA01000314.1 GCA_002967005.1 Mycobacterium talmoniae | reverse complement strand
GGGCGGCTTCGGCTACGACCCGGTGTTCGTCCCGGACGGCTGTGATCGCACCGCCGCGGAGCTGTCGCCGGCGGAGAAGGACGCGGTGTCGCATCGCGGCCGGGCGTTGGCGCTGCTGCTGCCTGCGCTGCGGGCGCTGGCCTGATCGTGCCTTTCTCGCGCGCCGACTGTGCACCCGAGTTGGCTCAATTTGGTGTGCCCTCATGGTTCACACGTGCATCACCAGTCCCTGTCTGAAGGGATAGTGCGTGCTCGAATTGGATATCGTCGCTGATATCAACCCGGGTCTTGTACGCGTTGCGCTGTTCGAGGCGGCCCCGCAGAACGCGTCGCCGAACCACCGATCGGGCCGCCGCGACTGGTGGTATCGCATACGACATCCGATTCCGTAAGCGTGTCATGGCCGAGACACGGTGCTGGTGTGACCGGTGTGGCTGTCGGCAAAGTCAGTCCAAAGCGCCAATCGTGAGCCAAGTCGGGCTACAGGTCGAACGCCGCCTTGATCTGCTTGGTCTGGAAGTGCTCGACGATGATGCCGAGCAGCGGGATGGTGCCGGCCAGCAGCACCCCAACGGCTTTGCCGAGCGGCCAGCGGACCTTGACCGCCAGGTTGAGGGTGAGCAGCAGGTAGACGAAGTACACCCAGCCGTGCACCACCCCGATCCAGCTGGGCGGGTTCTCCACCTGGACGACGTAGTGCAGCACCAGCTCGTAGCACAGCGCGATCAGCCACAAACCGGTCGCCCACGCCATCACCCGGTAGCCCAGCAGCGCGGTCCGGATCTTGTCCGCCGGCGCGATGGCTTTGGCGGGGGTGGGGGTCTCGGGTGTGCTCATGCGGTGGTCCTGTTCTGTCGTTCATCGGATTTGGCGAGTTCGGCCAGGTAGGCGTTGTACTGGCGCAACGCCGGGTCATCGGGCGCCTCGGCGGCGGGTGTCGGCCGCTCCGGGAGGAGGCCGGCGGGGATTTCGGTCACGCCTTTCGTCGGCTCCGGCGGGGCCTCCTCGTAGCGGACGAACTTGCGGTAGGCGTAGACGCAGAACCCGGCGAACAGCGGCCACTGCAGCGCGTAGCCCAGGTTCTGGTAGGTGCCCGACACCGACTCGAACCGGGTCCACTGCCACCAGCCAGGGCCAGGCAGCCGCAGGCAGCGACGATCACCAGCGCGACGAGCGCTGGTCTCCGACGCCGTGTAGTGGGCACCCCTTGACGGTACCGCTCACGCCTTGGGCCCGACGAACTCGTCGAGGCGCGCGGTGGCTGCCTTGCGGTAGACGGCGATCTGGTAGGTGCTGTTCCGGGTCCACGGAATGCCGAGCGCGTCCAGTGCCGCGCAGAACAGCCCGCGGATGTCGTCGGACCGGTTGGAGAAGTGGTAGCGGACGCTGCGCACACCGCGATCATTGGCGACCACGCGGCACCCGTCGCTATCGATCAGGCCGCGAATGAATTCCTCGGTCGCCTGGCTGACCAACGCGTCCTGCCACGGCTCCAAGCGGATCGGTCTGGTGTGCTTCTTGCCGGGGCCGTGCTGCGGGAACAGGCATGGCCAGTGCTTGGAGTACAGCGAGACGTCGACGCATCCACGGCCATGCACACAGACTGACGCGTGCTGCGCCGGAAACAGCGCATCTATCGCCTCGCGGCAGCGGTTGATGATCCCCGGATACTTGACGTCCAGGGTGACCCTGAGGCGCCAGGCTCTGGGATATCGGGAAATGCACCCATCACCTAGGTAGAGGCCGAGCAGGTAGCAGTATGCAGTTACCGGCAGGGCAGCGAAGTCATGTCCGTTGCAGGGCGACGTGCGGCCGTCCCTCGCTAGCACCTGCGGCCGACATCGCCAGTCACGCACTGTCGGTCGGGGAATACCGGTCTGTCGTGCGATGGCGCAGTCGTTAACGCCCTCGGCGATCAGTCTCTGAACAGCCTCGAATTCCTCCGCGGAACGCATGGGCCTGCCTTTCGGCCGTTGTATCTCAACCTAGGCCGGGCCACCGACATGATTCGCCGACTGATCGAGGCGGTACGATCGGTGGGCTTGCGGGCGTGGTGGAATTGGCTTACACGCGGTCTTTAGGTGGCCGTGCTCGAAAGAGCATGAGGGTTCGAGTCCCTCCGCCCGCACCACCCACTTCGTACGTAGCTAATCGCGCAGCGGATCAGTCCACCGCAGGTTGGGGAATCGGCCGAAATCGGTGTCGTCGGAATTGACTTCGCCGTTGTGTTCCATTGCGCAAGCGGCAATCTGGACATCGGTGGTCAGGTTGCCTGCTGAGCCAGCCACTCACGACGGCGGTGGTGCTGTTGAGGGTGTCTTCCCGCCACCGATGCGCGCGCTGCTGTTGCGGGAAGCGGGTAATGACCGCGTAGAGCAGGAGATTGACGTCGGGGATGATCACTTGACCGGCCGTTGGCGGCGACGATCGTCGGGTCGTCGAGTTCGTCGGCCAACCGATTGATGCCGGCCGGGTCGAATCCTGGCCGCAGTGCAGATTCGTGCGGCGTTAACCGAGTGCCCCGCACGGTGAGCGCCAAGGCGCCAGCCACGTAGCGGTTGACTACGGGTAAGGTCACCCTTAGTTTGTGGGGGTAACTTACTCGAGGTGGTGTGGGAATGCAGACCGTTGCGGCACGGGTAGGCGGGCGACCGCCGCTCATCGCGGTGGACGACATCGTGCGGGCCGGACGCGAGCTGGGCATGCGCCGGCTCAGCGTCAACGCCGTCGCGGCGCGGCTCGGCGTCTCGGCGACCGCGCTGTACCGGCACGTCGAAGGCCGGTGGGAGCTGGAACGCCTGGTCGGCGAAAGCCTGCTCGCCGAACTCGACCTGCGCGACGACCCCGACGCCGACACCGAACAGCACCTGCTGGGCTTCGGGCTGCAGCTATGCGAATTCGCCGCCGCCCACCCCGGGCTGGCGTCCTATCTGCAGGTGCTGTTTCCGCGCGGCGAGGCCGGCGCCCGGCTGTTGGCCGACGAGGTCGACGCGCTCGGGCGGCG
>PPEA01000313.1 GCA_002967005.1 Mycobacterium talmoniae | reverse complement strand
GCGGCGCCGCCGACCTCGGCGACGTCGCGGCGGTGATCGCGATGACCCCGCTGACCAACGGCCTGGCGGTCGGGCGTGCCGCGGTGGTGCAAAGCGACCTGCCCGCCGCGCTGCGCTGGACGCTGACCGGGGTGAAAAGCCGTGTGGCGGTGGCCGCGGGCCGGGATGCGACGCTGATGCCACTGGTGGGCCGCCCCGGTGCACCGGGCGCGCTGGCCCTCGACGGCGCGTACGAGAGCTACCTGGCGATCGCCGGGCCGACCTGGCGCAACGAGGTCGACTGCGCGGTGGGCCTCGAAGTCGGCCTGATCCGGGCGAATCCGTCCGCCAAGCGGCTGCGCTGCCCGCTGCTGGTGCAGGTCGCCGACTTCGACCGGTACGTTCCGGCGAGTTCGGTGATCAAAACCGCGGTGCATGGCCGCGCGCAGGTGCGCCACTACCCGTGCGACCACTTCGATGTCTGGCCCGGCCATCCGTGGTTTGAGCGGGTCGCCGAACATCAGGTGGCCTTCCTGGCCCGGTTGTTCGAGCAGTCCTGACTGTGCGGTTTCATCCGCTCCGTCGCTGAAAAGCGGATGAAACGGCACAGTCGGCGCAATGCCCAGGGCGAAGCCCCCGGTTAGTACTGGGTGGAGCCGAGATCGACCGCGATCCGCGCCGCGGTGACCAGTCGCGACTCGCCACTGGCCAGCCAGCAGACCGCGTCGGCGATGTCTTCCGGCTCGGCCACCCAATCGGGAAGAAACGGCGTGACCATGTGGGTCAGCTGCGGATTGGTCTCGTTGGCTTTGTGCAACGCCGCCAACATGTCACCGGTCCCCATCGGGGTGTTGACCGCCCCGGGGTGCAGGCTGTTGACCCGAATCGAATGCTTGCCCAGCTCGGCGGCGAACGCGCGCGCCATCCCGGTCACCGCATGTTTGCTGGCCGTGTAGTGCACCATGAACGGCTGCAGCTTGAGCCCGGCGGCCGAGCTGATCAGGATGATCGAGCCGCCGCGGCCGCCGTCGATAATGTGCTGCGCACCGGCCATCACCGTGTTCCAGGTGCCGGTCACGTTGACATCCATGACATCGCGGAACGACTCCGGGGTAATGGCGTCCCAGACCTGCGGCGCGGTGATGCCGGCGTTGGCGACGATGATGTCCAGCCGCCCCAGGGCGGCCACCCCGGCGTCGACGGCTTCGCGCAGCCCGTCGTAGTCACGGGTGTCGACGATGCTGGACCGGATGCGACGGCCGGTGGCTTCGACCAGACGCACGGTTTCAGCGAGATCCTCCGGCGTCGCCGGCTGATAGGGCACGCAGTCGGGCAGCTTGCCGGCCACGTCGACCGCGATGATGTCGGCGCCCTCGGTGGCCATCTTCACCGCGTGCGCGCGGCCCTGCCCGCGCGCCGCACCGGTAATGAAGGCCACCTTGTCCGTGAGTCGACCGCTCATATGCTCTCCTTGATTTGCCGTTGCGCCGATTTGACCAAACCGCCGCCGATGATCAGGCGCTGAATTTCGCTGGTGCCCTCATACAAGCGCAGCAGCCGGACGTCGCGGTAGATGCGTTCGACCGGGACCCCGCGCATGTAGCCGCTGCCGCCGTGGATCTGGACCGCGAGATCGGCGACCTTGCCGGCCATCTCGGTGCAGAACAGTTTCGCCGCCGAGGGTGCGATCCGGCGGTCCTCGTCGGCGACCCAGGCGCGGGCGGCGTCGCGCACCATCGCCCGGCCGGCCAGCACCCCGGTCTGCTGGTCGGCGAGCATCGCCTGCACCAGCTGAAAGTTGCCGATCGGGGTGCCGCCCTGGGTGGCGGTGGCGG
>PPEA01000312.1 GCA_002967005.1 Mycobacterium talmoniae | reverse complement strand
CCAACGAGGTCAGCGCGGCCCGGTAGCCGAGATCCTCGCTGCCGCCGACCAGTGCGGTCGCGGGAACTCGCACGTCGGTGAAGCTGACGTCGGCGGTCCAGGCCCCCTCCTGACCCATCTTGGCGTCCTTGACCCCGACCTGCACCCCGCCGGCGTCCGCGGGCACCAGGAACACCGCGATGCCCGCGCCCTGGTCGTCGGCGGGCCGGGTGCGGGCGAACACGATGAACAGGTCGGCGACCGGCGCGTTGGTGATGAATCGCTTGTGCCCGGAGATCAGCCAATCCGTGTCGTCGCGAACGGCTTTGGTGTGCAGCCCGGCCGGATTGGAGCCCGCGCCGGGCTCGGTCAGCGCGAACGAGGCGACAACATCGCCGGCCGCGATCGGGCCCAGCCAGCGCGACTTTTGCTCCTCGGTGCCGAACCCGACCAACACCTGGCCGGCAATCCCGTTGTTGGTGCCGAACATCGACCGCACCGCCAGCGACGTGTAGCCCAACTCCATGGCCAGTTCCACGTCCTGGGCGAGGTCGAGGCCCAGCCCGCCCCACTGCTGCGGTATCGCGTAGCCGAACAGGCCCATCTTTTTGGCCTGGTCGCGCAGGTCGTCGGGCACCCGGTCCTCGGCCAGGATCTGCGACTCCCGCGGCACCACCGCGGTACGGACGAACTGGCGAGTCTGGGCCAGGATCTCGGCGAAATCGTCGTCGCTGACTTCACTCATCGGCACCACACCTCCTCATCGCAGCCGGGACGACCGGTTGGCCGCCGCGATCATATATGAAATAGGATGACCGCAGGAACGCGGAGAAGGACGGGTGATCACATGACGTTGCTGACCGGTCAGACGGCGGTCATCACCGGTGGTGCGCAGGGTTTGGGGTTCGCCATCGCGGAACGATTCGTCGCCGAGGGCGCCCGGGTGGTGCTCGGCGATGTGAACCTGGCGGCCACCGAATCCGCCGCCGAGCGGCTCGGCGGTGCCGACGTGGCGGTGGCGGTGCGGTGCGACGTCACCGCGGCCGCCGACGTCGACGCGCTCGTCGGCGCGGCGGTGGAGAAGTTCGGCGACCTGGACATCATGGTGAACAACGCCGGCATCACCCGCGACGCCACCATGCGCAAGATGACCGAGGAACAGTTCGACCAGGTCATCGCCGTGCATTTGAAGGGCACCTGGAACGGGCTGCGGGCGGCCGCGGCGATCATGCGGGAGAACAAGCGCGGCGCCATCGTCAACATGTCCTCGATCTCCGGCAAGGTCGGCATGGTCGGGCAGACGAACTATTCGGCGGCCAAGGCCGGCATCGTCGGGATGACCAAGGCCGCCAGCAAGGAGTTGGCGTATCTGGGTGTGCGAGTCAATGCCATCCAGCCGGGGTTGATCCGCTCGGCGATGACCGAGGCGATGCCGCAACGCATCTGGGATTCGAAAGTCGCCGAGGTGCCGATGGGGCGGGCCGGCGAGCCCGAGGAGGTGGCCAAGGTCGCGCTGTTCTTGGCGTCGGACCTGTCGTCGTACATGACCGGCACCGTGCTCGAGGTGACCGGCGGGAGGCACCTATGAGCATCCGCGAGGCGGTGATCTGCGAGCCGGTGCGCACCCCGATCGGCCGCTACGGCGGGATGCTCAAGTCGCTGACCGCCGTCGACCTCGGTGTCGCCGCACTCAAGGGCCTACTCGAGCGCACCGGCATCCCGGTCGACGCCGTCAACGACGTCATCGTCGGGCACTGCTATCCCAGCAGTGAGGCGCCCGCGATCGGGCGGGTGGTGGCCTTGGATTCCGGTCTGCCGGTGACGGTTCCGGGGATGCAGGTCGACCGCCGGTGCGGGTCGGGTCTGCAGGCGGTGATTCAGGCCTGTCTGCAGGTCGGCAGCGGCGACCACGAGGTGGTGATCGCCGGTGGCGCGGAAAGCATGAGCAACGTGGTGTTCTATTCCACCGATATGCGCTGGGGTGGGGCGCGGGGCGGGGTGCGGGTGCACGACGGTCTGGCGCGCGGCCGCACCACGGCCGGCGGACGGCATTATCCGGTGCCCGGCGGGATGCTGGAGACCGCCGAGAACTTGCGCCGGGACTACGGCATCACCCGCCGCGAGCAGGACGAGTTGGCGGTGACGTCGCATCAGCGTGCGGTGGCCGCCCAGAAAAACGGCGTCTTCGCCGACGAGATCATCCCGGTCACCGTGCGGACCCGTACCGGCGAGGACGTCATCGACACCGACGAGCATCCGCGCGCGGACACCACGGTGGAGTCGCTGAGCAAGCTCAAACCCGTGCTGTTGGCGCAGGATCCGGATGCAACGGTCACCGCCGGCAACGCCAGCGGGCAAAACGACGCGGCCTCGATGTGCGTGGTGACCACGCCGGAAAAGGCCGACGCACTCGGGCTGACGCCGTTGGTGCGGCTGGTGTCCTGGGGTGCGGCGGGGGTGGCGCCGCACCTGATGGGTATCGGGCCGGTGCCCGCGACCGAGGTCGCGCTGGGCAAGGCCGGCCTGCGGCTCGCCGACATCGACCTGATCGAACTCAACGAAGCCTTCGCCGCGCAGGCGCTGGCGGTGATGGCCGAATGGGGGTTTACCGCCGCCGACCGGGAGCGCACCAACGTGCACGGCTCGGGGATCTCGCTCGGGCATCCGGTGGGGGCCACCGGCGGGCGGATGCTGGCCAGCCTGGCCCGGGAGCTGACCCGGCGGCAGGGCCGCTACGGGCTAGAAACCATGTGCATTGGCGGCGGGCAGGGGCTGGCCGCGGTCTTCGAAAGGGTTGACGCTCATGACTAGGCTTGCGCAAACCCTGGGCCTCACCGAATTCCAAACCGAAATCGTGGCCACGGTACGCGAATTCGTCGACAAGGAAGTCATCCCCACCGCGGCGGAACTCGAGCGCACCGACACCTACCCGCAGGCCATCGTCGACGCGATGCGGGAGATGGGCCTGTTCGGCCTGATGATCCCCGAAGAATACGGGGGGCTGGGCGAATCCCTGCTCACCTACGCGCTGTGCGTGGAGGAACTGGCCCGCGGCTGGATGAGCGTCTCCGGGGTGATCAACACCCACTTCATCGTCGCCTACATGCTGCGCCAGCACGGCACCGACGCGCAGAAGCAACGGTATCTGCCCCGGATGGCGACCGGGGAAACCCGCGGCGCGTTTTCGATGTCCGAGCCCGAACTGGGATCCGATGTCGCGGCGATCCGGACCCGGGGCACCCGGGCTCCGGACGGCGGCTACACCATCGACGGCCAGAAGATGTGGTTGACCAACGGCGGCAGCTCGACGCTGGTGGCGGCCCTGGTCCGCACCGACGAGGGCGCGGACAAACCGCACTGCAACCTGACCGCGTTCCTGATCGAAAAGCCCACCGGCTTCGGCGAAGTCGCGCCGGGGCTGACCATCCCCGGCAAGATCGACAAGCTGGGCTACAAGGGCATCGACACCACCGAGCTGATCTTCGACGGCTACCGGGCTAGCGCCGACGACGTGCTCGGTGGCGCCCCCGGGCAGGGCTTTGTTCAGATGATGGACGGCATCGAGGTGGGTCGGGTCAACGTGTCGGCGCGGGCGTGCGGCGTCGGGATCCGGGCGTTCGAACTGGCGGTGCGCTACGCCCAGCAGCGCCAGACGTTCGGGAAACCGATCGCCGAGCATCAGGCCATCGCCTTCCAACTGGCCGAAATGGCCACCAAGGTGGAGGCCGCGCACCTGATGATGGTCAACGCGGCCCGGCTCAAGGACTCCGGGGAACGCAACGACGTCGCCGCCGGGATGGCCAAGTACCTGGCCAGCGAATTCTGCTCGGAGGTCACCCAGCAGAGCTTCCGGATCCACGGCGGCTACGGCTATTCCAAGGAGTACGAGATCGAACGGCTGATGCGCGACGCCCCGTTCCTGCTGATCGGGGAGGGCACCAGCGAGATCCAAAAACAGATCATCAGCAAACGGCTGCTGGCCGACTACCGGATCTGACCAGTGAGCGCCCCCGACTTCCCCACGCGGTCACAGCTTTCCGAAGATGTGGCCCGGTTCGTCCGCAAACGAATCTTCAACGGCAGCTACCCGGCCGGCGAGTATGTGCGGCTGGACCAGTTGGCGGCCGAGTTGGGGATCAGCGTCACCCCGGTGCGCGAGGCGCTGTTCGGTCTGCGGGCCGAGGGCCTGCTCGAGCAGCAGCCGCACCGCGGCTTTGTGGTGCTGCCGGTGACCGGCCGCGACATCGTCGACGTGTCCGACGTGCAGGCGCACATCGGCGGCGAACTGGCCGCCCGGGCCGCGGCCAATATCAGCGCGGAGCAGGTGCGTGAACTCGAGGTGATCCAGGACCAGCTGGAGGACGCCTACGCCCGCGACGATGAGGAACGCGCGGTGCGGCTCAACCACGAGTTCCACCGGGCCATCAACGTCGCCGCGGACTCCCCGAAGCTCGCCCAGTTGATGTCGCAGATCACCCGGTACGCCCCCGAATCGGTGTTTCCCACCGTCTCCGGCTGGCCGGCGAAATCCACCAAACATCACCGCCGCCTGTTGACCGCGTTGGCCAAACAGGACGAGGAGTTGGCGCGCACCGCCATGGCCGAGCACCTGGCCGCCGGCGCGGCGCCGCTGATCGAGCACCTCATCGCCCACGGGGTGGTGGATGCGGCCAGCCGATCGAGCGTGCGCCGCCGGCGGTGATTGGGGTGTGGCTTCATTGAGTCTCAGGAGTCGCAGGGGTCCCGGAAAGGGCGGGATGGGGTGTTGCGTCCGCCTCTGAGCGACAAACCGGGGTTTGAGGCGCTTGACGGCTCAACTGGCGGTCACTTGCGACGCTGCCGTCCCACCGGCCCCGGGCGTCTCGGATTGTCGCTGGTGGGCGGTTGCCCGGCTGTCAGCGACAACGGCAGCGACCGGATGCGGTGTTCGGTGCCACGCGGCATCCACCCCGGCCCGTAGCGGCCGCGCCCGAACCGGCGTACCCGCCCGTAGCCGCGCTCCCAGCGCAACGCGTCCGAGACGGCCTTGGAGGCCCGCCCGGCAACGACGAAACCCTGGGCGTCCAACGCGGCGACCAGTACGGCGACGCTGGCCGGACCGTGGTCGAACAAATGCAGTGTCAACAGGTAGCGCAGTTCGATGCCGCGCACCAATCGGATGGTTTTGATCATCGCCCCACCGTCGCACCCCGCTCCGACATCGCCCCGGTTGTCGCTGCGAGCCGGGCAGCCGCCCACCAGCGACAACCCGTGACACCTGTGACGAGCGGGACGCCAGCGTCGCCAGTGACCGCGCCGTCGTTCGCGAAGGGCCCGAAACCCCGGTTTGTCGCTCAGAGGCGGACGCAACACCACATGGGTCCCGGGCCGTGACCCATGTGACTGGCGGAACAAGACGTGCGGGAGAGAACGCTCGGCTACACCGCCAACATCGTCCGCAACCGCCGGACATCCACCTTGCCCGTCGACCCGCGCGGGACGGCGTCGTCCCCAGCCACCAATCGCCACACCGTCGGTACCTTGAACGCACTCAACAGCTTTCGGGCCTGTCCGCGGAGCTGGTCGACGGTCATCACCCCGGTGTCGCACACCACCACCGCACCGACCCGGCCCACGCCGACCTCGGTCACGAACGCGGCGTCGACGCCGTCGATGGCCCGCAGCGCCTGTTCGACCTCGCTGGGGTAGACGGTGGCGCCGCTGACCTTGAACATGTCGTCGGATCGGCCGTGGTAGAACAGGAACCCGTCGTCGTCGAGGTGGCCCAAATCCCCGGTGGGGTAGAAGCCGTCGACGGTGAACACCTCTTCGCGGCGGCGCCGGCAGATGCCGCGCAGGATGTGCGGCCCGCGGATCTGGATCATGCCCACCGCGCCGGTCGGCAGGGCGGCACCCGTGTCGGGGTCGACGATGCGGACCTGCATACCCGGGAACGGCTGTCCGCAGCTGCCCCAGGCCGATCGCGGCATGTCGGTGTCGGCGGCGTAGCCGCTGTACGGTCCGAACGCCTCGGTCATCCCGAACAGCCGGGCCCGC
>PPEA01000311.1 GCA_002967005.1 Mycobacterium talmoniae | reverse complement strand
GTGACGCCGACCCGGATGCCGGCCCGCAGGTCGGGCAGGTGCCGGTCGCGCAGCGACGGCGGCGCCAACTGCAGGTATTCGATGGCCATCCGCTGCGCCCACGCGGAGAACCCGGCGGCCAGGCTGGCCTCCGATACCGCCGCGATGACCTGGGCCATCCGGTCCACACCCAAGGCCAGCAGGCCGCGCTGTCCCAGCGCGGCGATGTCGGCGCGGGTCCGGTCGTCGCCGCGGGACGGGTTGATCACCACGACACAGCCGCCGCCCAGCAGCACCCCGAGCAGCGCGGCCAGCTGCGGGGGCCGGTTGCGCAACAGGATCCCAACCTTGTTGCGGCCGGACACGGCCGCGATCCGGCGGGCCAGCTGGCCGATCTGGGCCCAGCTGAACCACTGGCCGTCGTATTCGACGGCGGGGGCGTCGGGTCGCAGATCCAGCACCGTGGCGATGCGCCGGCTCAGCGGATGCACCATCAGCGGATCCGCGGTGGGGTAGCGGTGCCGTTGGGTTGCGCGTCGAGTTCGGCTTTCCCGAGCGGGTTGCCCAGCCGGGTGTAGATCAGGCCCTGATCCAACGCCGCGCGGTAGGGCTTGTCCAGCGACTCCCAGATCGCCTTGACCGTGCCCTGGATGGCCGACGGCGGTTTGGCGGCGATGCTGGCCGCGATTTCATGCGCACGCGCCCACAGCCGTTCGGGGGCCACCACTTCCGACACCAGTCCGATCCGCAGCGCGGTGTCCGCGCCGACCCGTTCGTCGTTGCCCATCAACGCGATCCGCAGCGTTTCGCCCAGGCCGACGCGGCGCATCAGCCCGACCGGCTCCAGCGCGCAGACCAGGCCCGCGGACACGTGTGAGTCGAAGAACGTCGCGTCGCTGCCGCAGATCACCACGTCGGCCTCGTTGACGAAGTAGAACCCGCCGGCGGTGCACATGCCCTGCACCGCGCACACCACCGGTTTGAACATCTTCTGCCATTTGGGGCTGAGCGCTTCGCCGGGATCCTCGTGGTTCCACACGTTATCCGGCTGTCCGTAGGGGGTTTTGATGTCCAGCCCGGCGCTGAACGCCCGGGTGCCGGCGGCCCGCAGCACCACGGCGTTGACGGCGGTGTCGAGTTTGACGATGCGCCACGCCGCGGTCATCTCCTCGCACATGGTGCGGTTGAACGCGTTGAGCCGATCGGGGCGGTTCAACGTGATGGTGGCCACCCGGGCGGCGCGGTCGAACTCCAGCAGGATGGTTTCAAACGGGCTCATCGGCACTGCCATTCCGGTGCCCGCTTCTCGACGAACGCCTGCGGTCCTTCCAACGAATCCTCGGTGTGCAGGTTGCGTTCCCGGAACGCCTCGGCCAGCATTTCGGCTTCGTGCAGGGGCAGGTCCAGGCCCTTGAGGATGGCCAGCCGGGTTCCGCGCACCGCCAGCGGCGCATTGGAGTTGACCACGGCGGCGATCTCGTGGGCGCGTTCGAGCAACCGGTCGTGCTCGACGACCTCGCTGATCATGCCCAGCTCGTAGGCGCGTTGGGCGCTCATCCGCTCATGTTTGCCCATCATCGCCATCCGCAGGGCAACCGACCGGGGCAGCACCCGGGCCAGCCGCACCACCTCGCGGCCGGCGACCAACCCGATCGACACATGCGGGTCGAAGAAGGTGGCCTGCGCGGAGGCGATGACGATGTCGCCGGTGGTCACCCAGTCCAGTCCGGCGCCGCAGCAGATGCCGTTGATCGCCGCCAACACCGGTTTGGCCATGGTCCGAAACGGCGGGGTGCCCTCCTGCGGCGCCTCCCACTGCTCATAGGTGGACAGATACGGGCGGTCGTTGATCACCTTGCCGTCGCCGGGGATCGCCTTGACGTCGGCGCCGGTGCAAAACGCCCGGCCGGTGCCGGTGACGATCAGCAGCCACACCCGATCGTCGTTTTCGGCTTCCTGGTAGGCGGCCCGCAACTCGGTGATCATGTGCGGGCTCAGCGCATTGAGCGCCTCGGGGCGGTTCAGCGTGATCGTGGCCGTGTGGCCGTCGACCTCGTATTTGATGGTGTCGAACGCGGGCATCGGGGATCCCTTCGTGGGCGGGGCGTTAGCGGCCCTGGAAATCGGGCGTGCGTCGCTGTTGGAACGCGGCCAGTCCCTCTTTGAAATCACCGGTCCGGCAAGACAATTCCAAACTGGACAACTCATGTGTCATGGACTGGGGTAGGGTGGCATGCTGGCCGTAATTGAGGGCCTGTTTGGTCAGACCGAGCGCGACCGTGGGGCCCGATGCCAGCCGGGCCAACAGCGCCTCGGCGGCGGCGTCCAGCTCGGCCGGGTCGGTCGCCTGGTGGATCAGACCCCAGTCCGCGGCGTCGGCTCCGGACACCTTCTCCCCGAGCAGCAGCATCCGCTTGGCCCGGGCAACCCGACCAGCCGGGGCAGCAGCCAGGTGGAGCCCGAATCCGGGCTGAACCCGCGGGTCAAAAACGGCTCCCAGAACACCGCGTCGGACGCCGCCACGGTGAAGTCGGCGGCCAGCGCCAGATTGCAGCCCAACCCGACCGCCCAGCCGCGCACGCTGCACACCACCGGCAACTGGATGCTGTGCACCAGTTCGATCACCCGGTGGGCGGTGTGCGGGATGCGCCGCGCCAGGGCCCCGGTGCGGGGTCGATGACCCTCGGTGTTGGTGGCCACCCAGTCGGCGCCCGCGCAAAAGTCCGCGCCGGCCCCGCGAACGTGAATGGCGCGCAGCGTGTCGTCGGTGGCCGCCTCGGTGAGGGCGGCGACGAACTCGTCAATCATCGGGTGGCTCAAGGAATTACGTCGCTCGGGTCGGTCCAGCGTCACCCGCAGGATGGCGCCCTCGCGCAGCGCGGTCACCGAGCCCTCGGCCGCGGCGGAGTCGGCGTCGTCGGTCACGGTGGGAACCGCCCTTCGGTCGCTATATCGTTACCCCTACAGTAGGCTATACGATTGTTCTCAGTTGAGGAAAGGCGCATGACGGACGGCGCAGAGATTTCACCGACCGCGGTGGACGACATCGCCCGCTACGGCGAACGGCCGTTGGCGCAGACCGTCGCCGCCGCGGCCTCGCTCCGGCGGTTGACCGGTCTGCTGCTGTCGTTGGAGCACCCCCATCCGGCGGTCGACGACATGCTGGCCCGGTGCGCCGACCGGGGGGCCGCGCTGGCCGCC
>PPEA01000310.1 GCA_002967005.1 Mycobacterium talmoniae | reverse complement strand
GGCTGGGCGCGGTCAAGGTGATCGGCAAGGTGCTGCAGCGGGCCGGGCTGTCGGCCGGCGACGTCGCGCTGTGGGAGATCAACGAGGCGTTCGCGTCGGTGCCGATCGCGGCGTGCCGCGAATACGGCCTGGACGAGGAGAAGGTGAACTTCTCCGGCAGCGGCTGCAGCCTGGGTCACCCGATCGCCGCCTCCGGGGCGCGGATGGTGACCACCCTGGTCTACGAGCTGCAGCGGCGCGGCGGCGGCATCGGTGTGGCCGCGATGTGTGCCGGCGGCGGTCAGGGCGGCGCCGTCGTCATCGAGGTGTAGTTCCCGAACGCCGAGCAGACGCAGATTCGCACTCCGCGGCGCCGCGAGTGCGAATCTGCGTCTGGCTCGCGGGGCTCGGGGCCTCGCGGGGCTCGGGGCCTCGCGAGGCTGGGGGCTTAGTGCTTGCGCCGCGGGGCTTTCTTGCCCTGCTCGATCAGCCGGCTGGCCTGGTCGAGGATGCAGTCGAGCCCGTACTCGAAGTTGGTGTCGTCGGCCGCGCCGATCCGGTGCCCCTCGGAGGTGACCTGCGCCAGCAGCGGCGTCGTCTCCGGGTCGATCACCATCGCCTCTTCGAAGTCGCCGGGCCCGTCGTCGGCCGCCTCCCGGTTCTTCTCGTAGAGCCGCCGCAACACCACCGAGCCGCGGACATGCACCGAGATCGCCGAGTAGGTGTCGAAGGCGTCCTCGACCGACAGCCCCGCCTCGACCAGGCCGGCGATCGCCTTTTCCACCTCCTGCACCCCTAACCGGGCGGCCCGCGGGCTCAGCGCGGCCCGGATCAGAATCAGGTCGCACAAAATCGGATTGGCCAAGAACGCTTTTCGCATCGTGCGGGCGTGGTTGCGCAAGGTCTCGCGCCAGTCGTTGGCCTCCACATAGGGGGTGGCGAAGACGAACTGGCGCAACGCGCGGTTGGTCATCGCGTTGAGCAGGTCGTCCTTTTTGCGGAAGTACCAGTAGATGCTGGTGACCCCCACCCCGAGATGCTTGCCCAGCAGCGGCATGCTCAGGTTGTCGACCCCGACCTGCTCGGCGAGTTCGAACGCGCCGTCGATGATGTCGTCGGGATTGATCGACCCGCGTTCCCGCCGCTGACGCTTTTCAGCGGTTGCTTGCTTTGCCACTGCGGGCACCTCCCTGCAGATCGTTGCTGCGCGCGCAGTTCGTGGCCTCACCTGTCGGTCGCCCCGAATCTACCGGCAGCACTGCCTGAACTGCGGCTACGGACGCGTGTCGCGGCCCGTCTCGCCTCGTCAACCTTACCGGTGGCCCTCCCGGCGGGTACCCGGGCAGCCCTACCGTGCGGTTCGCGACGGGCTCGCTGAGCACTGGCGGACGGGTTCTCATCCCTCAACTGTAACGCCTATGGTAAGGATTCTGGTAAGTATCGTTTCTCACGGGTGAAGGGTGATCGGTGTCAGAAGCAATCCTGCGGGAGCGCCACGGGCGAATCCTCGTCGTCACACTCAACCGGCCGGAGGCCCGCAACGCGGTCAACCTGGCGGTCAGTCAGGGCCTGGCCGATGCGGTCGATGAACTCGACGCCGACCCCGAGCTGTCGGTGGCGGTGTTGACCGGCGCCGGCGGCAATTTCTGTGCCGGTATGGATTTGAAGGCCTTCGCCGCCGGCGAGCAGGTCGCCATCCCCGGGCGCGGCATCGGCTTCACCGAACAACCGCCGCGCAAACCCGTCATCTCGGCGGTCGAGGGATACGCGCTGGCCGGCGGCACCGAGGTGGTGCTGGCCACCGACCTGGTGGTGGCGTCCACGACGGCCAAGTTCGGGATCCCCGAGGTCAAACGCGGCTTGGTGGCCGCCGGCGGGGGACTGCTGCGGCTGCCGCACCGGATCCCGTATCAGAAGGCCCTCGAATTGGCGCTGACCGGTGAGCATTTCACCGCCGAACAGGGCGCGGCGTGGGGTTTCGTCAACGCGGTGACCGAACCGGGCCAGGCGCTGGCCGGGGCGATCGAGCTGGCCGAGCGGATCACCGCCAACGGGCCGTTGGCGGTGGCGGTGACCAAAGACATCATGGTCAAGTCCGCGAGCTGGGCCCCCGCCGAGATGTGGCAGAAGCAACTCGAAGTCATCATGCCGGTGTTCGCCTCCAACGACGCCAAGGAGGGCGCGATCGCCTTCGCCGAGAAGCGCGCCCCCAACTGGACCGGCACCTGACCCATGGACCTGGGGTTGGCGAACGCGGCCGCGGTGGTGGTGGGCGGCGGTCGGGGGATGGGACTGGCCACCGCCCGCTGCCTGGCCGACGACGGGGCCCGGGTCGCGGTGGTTGCGCGGTCCCGGGCCGACGTCGATCGCGCCGCCGCGGACCTGAGGCACCGCGGCAGCCCCGACGCGCTCGGGCTGGTCGCCGACACCGGCGACGAGCGTCAGGTGTCGGAGGTCTTCGCCGCGCTGGGCGAGCGCTGGGGTGGTGAACTCAACATCCTGATCAACACCGTCGGACCCACCGTCCAGGGCAGCTTCGAGGAGCTGGCCGACGAGCAGTGGCGCCAAGCCGTCGACCAGGGCGTCATGGGCATGGTGCACTGCGTGCGGTCGGCGCTTCCGTTGCTGCGCAAGGCGGACTGGGCACGGATCGTCAACTTTTCCGCGCACTCGACCCAGCGGCAAAGCGTGATCCTGCCCGCCTACACCGCGGCCAAAGCCATGGTCAACAGCGTCTCCAAGAACCTGTCGTTGCTGCTGGCTCCCGACGAGATCCTGGTCAACGTGGTGTCCCCGGGCAGCATCGCGTCCGAGGCGCTGGTGGGGTGGGCCACCTCGGTCGGCATCGACGGCGAGGACCCGTATGCGTTGATGGCGGGCATCACCCAGCATTTCGGGCATCCCGCGCATCTGCCGCGCGCCGGCCTGCCGAACGAAATCGGTCCGGTGGCGGCGTTTTTGGCGTCCCGCCGCAACTCCTACATGACCGGCGCCAACGTCAACGTCGACGGCGGCTCGGATTTCACCTGACTTAGGGAGCGCACCATGGCGACGGCAAGTGCGGCGCGGGACTGGGCGCGCAGCGCGCTGCGCGGCATCGGCGACTCGCTGTACACGCCGTTTCGCGGCGTCGACGGCGACGACATCGACTGGGACGCCTACCGCGCGTTGGTGCGGTACTGCGTCGCCGATCTCGGCCACCCCATGCTGTGGTGCACCAGCGGGGTCGGCGAATTCTGGTCGCTGACCCTGGCCGAACGCCAGCGCCTACTGGAGGTGGCGATCGAGGAGGGGCGCGCGGCCAACCCGAACCTCGTCGTGCAGGCGTGCACGGCGGCCACATCGGCCAAGGACTGCCTGGTGCTGACCCAGCACGCCCAACAGGCCGGCGCCGACATCGCCTACATCCAGACCCCGATGATGGAAACCCACGGTGGCGACGGGGTGCTGCGGTTCTTCCGGTACATCAGCGAGCGCACCGACATCGCGTTGGGCATGTTCAACTCACCGTCGTCGGGGTATGTGCTCAGCCCGGCCGAAACCGCCCGGATCTACGCCGAGATCCCGGCGGTGTGCGCGACCAAGGAAGGCGCCTTCCGCCCGGCCAGCAGCCGGCTATTGCACGAGCTGGCACCCGATCTGGTGATTTGGGAGTGCGATAAGACGGTGTATCGCGCCGGGTGGCTGCGGGCCGGGATCGTCTGCCCGGCGCAACTGGGCACCACCGGCTACCTGTTCGAGACGCCGCGGCGGCGGCTCCTCACCGAGTACTGGGACCTGATCGTGGCCGACAAGCTCGTCGAGGCGATGGACTTCGGGCGGGAGTCCGGCCTGGACCAGTTCGACGTCGACATGGGCTCGTGGCTCACCTGCTATCCCGGTCGGCCCGACTACTTCACCCACTGGGGCGGCGGCTTCAAGTACGCCGCGGCACTGCTCGGCTTGCCGGTGGGCGACTACCCGCACTCCCGGCCCCCGCAAGCCGAACTGCCCGCCGCCGCGCGGACCCAGATCGCCACCGCCTACCGGCGGCTCGGGTTGATCGAGGCCTAGGCGGCGGCTCAGCCCTGGTCGGCGATCAGCCGTTCGAGGAGTTCGACGATGTGTTGCTGGCCGGTGGCCGCCGCGTCGAGCTTGCCGCGGACTTCGATGAATCCGTTGTCGACTTGGGCGAACCGGGCGTCGATCTGGGTGAACCGCGTGTCGACGTACCCACGCAGGTCGGTGACGTCGTCGCGCAGCGCGTTGAAGCTGGCGGTGGTGGCGCGACGGAAGTCGCGGATTTCGTCACGAAACCCCGTCACATCGCGGTCGGCGGCGCCGGCCAGGATGCGCGCGGCGGCGGCGTCTCGTTCGCTTGCCCGGACCCGCTCGGTGAGCCGGTGCATCTGCGTCTCCAACTTGGTGACGCGTGCTTCCAGATTGTCCGGCGACATGGACGTGAGCTTACCGAGTTGGTGCCACCCCGTACTACCGCTCAGCCACCGCTGGTGGATACCCCCGGCAACTTGCGGGCGGCCGCTATCGAAAGGTATACAGTATGAGTATTCGGAGCTGGTCGGGAGGAGGTGCGGGTGCCATGACGGCGGCCGATGACAGCACCGTGGCGCAGGCGGATACCGACGTGACGGACCCGGTGCTCTACGACGTCACCGACAGCGGCGTGGCCGTCGTAACGCTGAACCGCCCGGAACGGCTCAACGCGTGGGGCCCCGACATCTCGGCGGGCTTCTACGCGGCCATCGACCGCGCCGACGCCGACTCCGGCGTGCGGGTGATCGTGCTGACCGGTCGGGGTCGCGGCTTTTGCGCCGGGGCGGATCTCGGTGGCGCGGGGTCCATCGACGAAAAGCTCGGCGACGGCGACACTGACGTCAGCGAGCTGGTCGGCGAACGCCACCCGCACTTCCTCACCGAACTACGCAAACCCGTCATCGCGGCGATCAACGGGGCCTGCGTCGGCATCGGCCTGACCCACGCACTGATGTGCGATGTCCGGTTCGCGGCCGCCGGGGCCAAGTTCGCCACCGCCTTCACCCGCCGGGGGTTGATCGCCGAATACGGCATCAGCTGGATCCTGCCGCGGCTGGCCGGCTGGGGCGCCGCGATGGACCTGCTGCTCAGCGGGCGCACGTTCTACGCCGAGGAAGCCCGCGAACTGGGTCTGGTCAACGACGTCGTCGCATCCGATCAGTTACTGGCCCGGGCGCTGCAGTACGCCGAGGACATCGCCGCCAACTGCTCACCCGCGTCGCTGGCGGTGATCAAGCGGCAGGCCTACGGCGACGCCCTGCGCGCGGTGACCGACGTCAGCGCCCGCGCCGAAACGCTGATGCACGAGTCGCTGCTGCGGCCCGACGTCATTGAAGGCATCACCAGCTTCTTGGAAAAGCGGCCGCCGAACTTCCCGCCGCTGAGCCAGTGAGAGAAAGGATTACGGCCATGGTCCTGGATTATCAGGCTATCGACGCCGACAACCACTACTACGAGCCGCTCGACTCGTTCACCCGCTATCTGCCCAAGGAGTTCAAGCGTCGCGGCGTGCAGATGCTCACCCAGGGCAAGCGCACCTTCGCGGTCATGGGGGGTGTGATCAACCAGTTCATCCCGAACCCGACGTTCGATCCGATCATCGAACCCGGCTGCCTGGATCTGCTGTTCCGCGGCGAGGTTCCCGATGGCGTCGACCCGGCCTCGCTGATGAAGGTCGAACGCCTCGCCGATCACCCCGAGTACCAGAACCGCGAGGCGCGGGTGAAGGTTCTGGACCGGCAGAACCTCGAGATGGTGTTTATGCTGCCGACTTTCGCGTGCGGCGTCGAAGAAGCGCTCAAGGGCGACATCGACGCGACCATGGCGTCGCTGCATGCCTTCAACCTATGGCTCGACGAAGACTGGGGCTTCGACCGCCCGGATCACCGCATCATCTCCGCGCCGATCATCTCGCTGGCCGATCCGCAGAAGGCCGTCGAGGAGGTCGAATTCGTCCTGGCCCGCGGCGCCAAGATGGTGCTGGTGCGGCCCGCTCCGGTGCCCGGGGCGGTGAAGCCGCGGTCGCTGGGCGACCCCCTGCACGATCCGGTGTGGGCGCGGTTGGCCGAGGCCGGTGTTCCGGTGGGCTTTCACCTGTCCGACAGTGGCTATCTGGCGATCGCGGCGCTGTGGGGCGGTCAGGCGACCTTCGAAGGTTTCGGCAAGAAGGATCCGCTCGACCAGATCCTGCTCGACGACCGGGCGATCCACGACACCATGGCCTCGATGATCGTGCACCAGGTGTTCACCCGCCATCCCACGTTGAAGGTCGCCAGCATCGAGAACGGGTCCTACTTTGTGTACCGGTTGATCAAGCGACTCAAGAAGGCCGCCAACACCGCGCCGTATCACTTCAAGGAAGATCCGGTGGAGCAGTTGCGGAACAACGTGTGGATCGCCCCGTACTACGAGGACGACGTCAAGCTGCTCGCCGACACCATCGGGGTGGACAAGATCCTGTTCGGCTCGGACTGGCCGCACGGCGAGGGGCTCGCCGATCCGATGACCTTCACCGCCGACATTCCGCAGTTTCCCGAGTTCAGCGCCGAAGACACCCGGAAAGTTATGCGCGACAACGCCTTAGACCTGCTCGGAGTCCGCGTCGAGTCGGCCGCCTAGCCGGGTACGTCATGGGCGAATGGACCATCGGCGCGGTGCTCGACGCCATCGCCGATGTCATCGGGGAGCGGACGATGACGGTGTGCGGCAGCCGCCGCAGCACCTTCGGCGAGTCAGCGCAACGCACCCGCCGGTTGGCGAACTTCCTCGCCGACCGCGGATTCGGGGCGCACCGCGAGCGTGCGGAGCTGAACAACTGGGAGTGCGGCCAGGACCGGATCGCGCTGATCATGCACAACGACCTGTATGTCGACATGGTCGTCGGCTGCCTCAAGGCGCGCACCGTCCCGGTCAACGTCAACTACCACTACACCCCCGGTGAAGTCCGCGACCTGCTGGCGTATCTGCGGCCGCGCGCGGTCATCTACCACAAGGCGCTCGGCGCGAAATACGCTGCGGTGCTTCCCCCGGACGGCGCCGACCTGCTGATCTGCATCGACGACGGGACCGAGGCGCCCGAGCTGCCCGGTGCGGTGGCCCTGGCGGACGTGCTGTCCCACGGCGACCCCGACCGGATCCTGGCCGGCGCACCGGATGACCTGTTGATGATCTGCACCGGCGGCACCACGGGTCGACCCAAGGGGGTGCTGTGGCGCCAGTCCGACATCTATGTGTCGTCGATGGTGGGCGCCGATCACGCCGGCGTCGAGGAGATCCACGCCAAGGTGCGCGGCGCCGCGGGACCGCCGTGGTTCGCGGTGTCCCCGCTGATGCACGCGGCCGGGATGTGGACCGCGTTCTCGGCGATCATGGCCGGCACCACGGTGGTGCTCTACGACACCGCGGCCAAGCTCGACCCGCGCGCGGTGTGGGCGACCGCCGAACGCGAGAAGGTCGGGTTGATGACGATGGTCGGCGACGCCTACGCCGCACCGCTGGTCGCCGAATTGCGGGACCGCCGCTACGATTTGGCGTCGCTGTCGGCGATCGGCACCGGCGGGGCGGCGACCAACCCGAAGCATCAGCGGGCGCTGCTGGAGCTGCTGCCGCAGATCACCCTGATCAACGGATACGGTTCGTCGGAAACGGGGAACATGGGCTTCGGGCACAGCCGGGCCGACACCCGCACCGACACCTTCACGCTGCGCGAGGGCGGCCTGGTGCTGTCCGAGGATTACAGCCACTTCCTGCGCCCCGGCGAGCCCGAGGTGGGGTGGGTCGCCCGGACCGGGCGCATCCCGCTGGGCTACTTCAACGATCCCGACGCCACCCGGCGCACCTTCCCGGAGGTCGACGGGCAGCGGGTGGTGATCTCCGGTGACCGGGCGTCGTTGGAGACCGACGGCACCCTGCGGCTCTACGGGCGGGATTCCCTGGTGGTCAACACCGGCGGCGAGAAGGTGTTCGTCGAGGAGGTCGAAGAGATCCTGCGCGCGCACCCCGACATCGCCGACGCGCTGGTGGTGGGGCGGCCCAGCGACCGGTGGGGCGAAGAAGTCGTGGCGCTGATCGCGGTGCGCGACGGCGTCGATCCGGTCGGTGACCAGCTGCACACCTTCTGCACCACCCGGCTGGCGCGGTTCAAGGCGCCCAAGGAGTTCATCGTGGTCGAGACGATCCGCCGTCTCGGCAACGGCAAGGCCGACTACCGCTGGGCGAAAAGCCGGGCAGCGCAGGGGATGACATGAGTGACAAAGCCGACCGGGCCATCGATTGTCTGGTCAACGTGCACTTCGGGGAGACCGAGCAGCAGCCCTCGTTCATGCTCAAGGTGCGTGACGACTACTTCAAGGGCCCCAAGTCGATGTTCGCGCCGGTCGATTTCGCCGAGCTGCTCGACGAGATGGACCGCCACGGGGTGGCCAAGGCCATCCTGATGGACAACCTCGCCAAGCCGTCGGTGACCGCGCGCAAATTCGTGGAAGCCCGACCGGACCGGTTCGCGCTGGCGATGGGCGGCATCAACCTGCTGCGGCCGATGCCGTCGCTGGCCGAGCTGTCCGCGGTCGCCGCCGATCTGCCGGTCGTCTACGCCGTGGTGGGGCCCAGCTTTTGGGGCGACGGCCAGTACCCGCCCAGCGACGCGGTCTACTATCCGCTGTACACCAAGTGCGCCGAACTTGGCCTGCCGCTGTGCATCAACACCGGCATCCCCGGGCCGCCGATCCCGGGCGAGGTGCAAAACCCCATCCACCTGGACCGGGTCTGCGTGCGCTTCCCCGAACTGCGGCTGTGCATGATCCACGGCGCCGACCCGTGGTGGGATATCGCGATCCGGCTGCTGATCAAATACGCGAACCTGCGCCTGATGACCTCGGCGTGGTCACCCAAGCGGCTGCCGGACAGCCTGCTGCACTACATGCGCACCCGCGGACCCGACAAGGTGATCTTCGGCTCGGATTGGCCGGTGCTGCGGATGAGCCGAGTGGTGCCCGAGGCGTTGGCGCTCGACCTGCCCGCCGAGGTGCTGGACAACTACCTGTACCGCAACGCCGCCGCATTCTTCTTTGGCGAAGACCGCGAAAAGGAGCAGTGAGTCATGGATCGCTACGAATTGCGCCGGCTGGACTACAGCCTGAGCGAGGACCACACCGCGCTGCAGCAGGCGTATCGGCAGTTCTTTGCGACGCACTGCCCGATCGACACCGTGCGGGCCGCCGAGGCCACCGGGTTCGACAAAAGCCTGTGGGAGCGGTTATGCGCGATGGGGGCGACCACGATGGCGCTGCCGGAGTCGGTCGGCGGCGACGGCGCAACGCTGGTCGATCTGACCCTGGTGGCCGAGGAGATCGGTCGCGCGTTGGCGCCGGTGCCGTGGATCGATCACGTCTGCGCCGCGCGGTTGCTGGCCCGGTTGGGGGCCGTCGAGGACGACATCAGCACCGGGCGGCAATTGGTTGCGTTCGATCCGCAGCAACAACCGGTCAGCGGGGTGCGGTTGATGCCGAGCGGGTCGATCGCCGACCACGTCATCATCCGGGACGGCGACGAGGTGGTGCGGCTGACGTTCGGCACCCGCCCGACCCGGGTCGACAACATCGGCCGGCTGCCGATGGCCTGGGTGGACCCGGCCAACGCCGACGGTCGCACCGTGCTGGGCAGCGGCCCCGACGCGTTGGCCGATTACCAACGGGCGCTGGATGAGTGGCGGCTGCTGACCGCGGCGGCGTTGGTGGGCCTGGTCGAGGAGACGATGACGATCGCCGCGGAATTCGCCAAGACCCGCTACACGCTGGGGGTGCCGATCTCCACGCTGCAGGCCATCTCGCATCCGTTGGCGAATATGGCCATCACCGTGCAGGGCGGACGCGGGCTGGCCCACCGGGCCGCGTGGTTCCTGGATAACGAGCCCGCCGAGCGGCCCGAACTGGCGCCGTCCGCGTTCGTGTTCATGACCGAGGAGGCCGCCAAAGCCGCCACCATGGCCGTGCACATCCAGGGCGGTTTGGGGGTGTCGGCGGAAGCCGCGGCCACCGCGTATCTGGTGCGGGCCCGGGGCTGGCC
>PPEA01000031.1 GCA_002967005.1 Mycobacterium talmoniae | reverse complement strand
GTCCAGCGCGGCGCGGGCCGCGGCGACGACCTGCTGCTCCACCGGATCATCCGGGTCGGCGGTCGGGCACGTCGGCGTCGGCGGCGCCACCGAGCACGGTGATGGAGGTCAGCAGGTGATCGGTCAGCTGCGCCACGCTGTATTCCGAGCACGGGGTGGGTTTCGACAACTCGTCCCGCGACAGCGGGTGCAGCACCTGCTGCAGGACGCCCAGCGTGGCTTCCGCGCTGGCTAGTTCGTCGGTGGGTGGGGAATCGGGTCCGGGCCGCAGGTCAGAAGGTCATGACATCCACGGTACGGTCGGTCCATGGCCGAGCCGTATGAATCCGTCACAGTCGAAACCAAAGACCACGTCGCCCAGGTCACCCTGATCGGGCCGGGCAAGGGCAATGCGATGGGGCCGGCGTTCTGGTCGGAGCTGCCCGACGTCTTCGCGGCGCTCGACGCCGACCCGGACGTGCGCGCCATCGTCCTCACCGGATCCGGCAAAAACTTCAGCTACGGCCTGGACCTGCCCGCGATGGGCGGCAGCCTGTCCGGCGTGTTGACCGAGGGCGCCTCGGCGAAACCGCGGGCGGAGTTTCACCGGATGGTGCTGCGCATGCAGCAGGCGATCAGCGCGGTCGCCGACTGCCGCACCCCGACGGTCGCGGCCGTACAGGGCTGGTGCATCGGCGGCGGCGTCGACCTGATCTCGGCCGCCGATATCCGCTACGCCAGCGCCGACGCGAAGTTCTCGGTGCGGGAGGTCAAGCTGGCGATGGTCGCCGACGTGGGCAGCCTGGCCCGGCTGCCGCTGATCCTCACCGACGGGCACCTGCGGGAACTGGCGCTGACCGGCAAGGACATCGACGCCGCCCGCGCGGAGAAGATCGGTCTGGTCAACGACGTGTACGACGACGCCGAGGCCTGCCTGGCCGCCGCCCACGCGACCGCGGCCGAGATCGCCGGCAACCCACCGCTGACCGTGCACGGCATCAAGGATGTGCTCGACCAGCAGCGCATCGAACGGGTGTCGGCCAGCCTGCGCTACGTCGCGGCGTGGAACTCGGCGTTCCTGCCGTCCAAGGACCTGATGGAGGGCATCAGCGCCACCATGGGCAAGCGCAAACCCGAGTTCACCGGCGAATAGCCGATGGCGTGGCTGCTGCTGATCGCGGCGATCGCATTCGAGGTCACCGCGACGCTGTCGTTGCGGGCCTCGGACGGATTCAGCAAATGGGGCTGGACGATTCCCGTCGCGGTCGGCTACCTCGCCTCGTTCGTGTTGTTGGCGATGGTGCTCAAACGGGGCATCCCGGTCGGGGTGGCCTACGGCGTCTGGTCGGCGATCGGGGTGGTCGCCACCGCCGTGCTGGCCCGCTACCTGTTCGGTGACCCGTTCACCTGGCCGATGGCCGGCGGCGTGGTGCTGATCGGCGCCGGCGTCTTCCTGTTGGAGTTCGGCAGCAGCGGCCACGCGCCGACGTCCTAACCGGTCGCTCAGCTGGGCTGGCGCTGCTCAATAATGCTGGCCCACAACGCCACCACGAGCGCCACGGTCGCCACCAGCAGGCCGGCGAACTCCAGTAGCCCCACCCCGGTGCCGCTGTGGTGATGGGTGTCGACGCCGTGGCTGAGCGCATGCAGCGCCCAGTGCAGGGCCGCGAAGGCCAGCGCCGGCACTCGCCACGACCGCCAGCGCAGCGCGGCCCACAACATCAGGCCCAGCGGCAACTCGAACGAGGCGTTGTCGAAGATGTAGTGGTCGTTGCGGACGCCAAACGCGCCGAGTGTGTCGAAGAACACCCCGGGTGACACCATCATGAAGATGCCCAGCGCCACCGAGTACAGCCCGAACACGATCAGGGTCACGTCGATCAGCCGGGACCGGGTCATGGGCCCACGGTAGACGCTGACGCCTGCGCGCCCGCTGGCGCGACACACGTAACCTGGCGGACGTGGCCGATCGACCTTTGCGCGAGACCCAGTTCATGACCCCCGACGGCAGGATCCGCGTCCCCGCGGACCTCGATGCCGTCACCGCGGTCGGCGACGAGGACCACTCCGGAATCGACCCGCGCGCCGTCGAACGGATCTGGCGGGCCGCGCGGCACTGGTATCAGGCCGGGATGCACCCGGCGATCCAGCTGTGCCTGCGCCACAACGGCCGCGTCGTGCTCAACCGCGCCATCGGGCACGGCTGGGGTAACGCCCCCTCCGACCCGCCGGACGCCGAGAAGGTGCCGGTCACCACCGAGACCCCGTTCTGCGTGTATTCGGCGGCCAAGGCCATCACCGTGACCGTGATGCACATGCTGGCCGAGCGCGGCTATTACTCGCTCGACGATCGGGTGTGCGACTACCTGCCCAGCTACACCAGCCACGGCAAGCACCGCACCACGATCCGGCACGTGATGACCCACAGCGCCGGCGTCCCGTTCCCCACCGGCCCGCGACCCGACCTCAATCGCGCCGACGACAGCGAATACGCCCGCGAGCAGCTCGGCAACTTGAAGCCGCTGTATCGGCCCGGGTTGGTGCACATCTACCACGCGTTGACCTGGGGACCGCTCACCCGGGAGATCGTTTCGGCGGCCACCGGAAAGAACATCCGCGACGTGCTCGCCGAGGAGATCCTCGACCCGCTGGGCTTCCGGTGGACGAATTACGGTGTTGCGCCAGAGGATGTTCCGCTGGTCGCCCCCAGCCACGCCACCGGCAAGCCGCTGCCCCCGGCGATCGCCGCCGCGTTCCGCAAGGCGATCGGCGGCTCGGTGCACGAGATCATTCCGGTGACCAACACCCCGTTCTTCCTCACCACCGTGGTGCCGTCGTCCAACACCATCTCAACCGCCGACGAGCTGTCCCGCTTCGCCGAAATGCTGCGCCGCGGCGGCGAACTCGACGGGGTGCGGGTCATGCAGCCGGAAACCCTGCAGGGTGCGGTGCGGCAGTGCCGGCGGCTGCGGCCGGATGTCGCGTCCGGTTTGACGCCGCTGCGCTGGGGCACCGGGTACATGCTGGGCTCGACCCGGTTTGGGCCGTTTGGCCGGGGTGCGCCGGCCGCGTTCGGCCACCTCGGGTTGGTCAACGTCGCGGTGTGGGCCGACCCCGAGCGCGGGCTGGCGGCCGGACTGATCAGCAGCGGCAAACCCGGCCGGGACCCGGAGGCCAAGCGCTACACCGCGCTGATGGACACCATCGCCGCCGAAATCCCGCGGACGGTGTAGGCGGCGGTCGGGTGTCCCGCTCGGCTGTCATATGAGCGGTGGCGGAGGGATTTGAACCCCCGGACGGTGTTAGCCGTCTCTCGCTTTCAAGGCGAGTGCATTAGGCCGCTCTGCCACGCCACCGCCGACAAGACTAGCGGGGACCACACGCGGCCCGGCGACGCCGTCGCATCGGGGCCCCCGACGTCCTGTCGGAGGGCGGGGAGGCTTACATCCGGCCGAACTTCGCCGCCGGCTCGGTGACCTGCAGGGCGGCGCTGATCCGCCCGCAGTTCTCCCCCAGCGAGGTGAGCTGCGCGCGGGACAACGGGCTCAGGAAATGGGCCCGCACATTGTGGGCGTAGGTGCCCATGGCTTGCCGCAGCGCGGCCCGGCCGTCGTCGGTGATGATCGCCATCACCCCGCGCCGGTCGTCGGGGCTGGCGCAGCGCCGCACCAAACCCTGCGCCTCGAGTCGGCCGACTTGGCGGGTCAGGCGGCTGGGCAACGAGAGGAGCGTCTCGGCCAGGTCCCGCATCCGTGCCGACCCGTCGGCGGAGCCGTCCAACATTTCCAGCACCCGCACGTCGACCAGCGACAACTCGTGGCTGTCGCTGAGTCGGCGGTTCAGGGTCGCATACAACCGCAGCGCGGCGTCGAGAAAGCTTTGCCACGACTTCTGTTCGGCGAGATCAAGTCCGGGCATTTCACTGGCGGAGCGGCCAGCGGTGGTGGCCTCCATTGCTGACATGGTAGGCGATACGCCGTTACCGCAGAAGAGGAATCCGCTGGTAGTAGCGTATTCGGCATGCGAGCCATCGTCGCCGAATCCGCCGGCCAACTGCTGTGGCAGGAGGTGCCCGATGTCTCGCCGGGGCCGGGTGAGGTGCTGATCCGGGTCACCGCCGCCGGGGTTAACCGGGCCGACCTGCTGCAAGCCGCCGGGCGCTATCCGCCCCCGCCGGGGGCCAGCGACATCCTCGGCATGGAGGCCGCCGGCTTGATCGCCG
>PPEA01000309.1 GCA_002967005.1 Mycobacterium talmoniae | reverse complement strand
TGTCCGGGTGCGGCGGCGACCCCGGCGCCACCGCCGTCCGCGTCGCCGAGATCGTGGCCGCCCGCGAGGCTGCGGCCGAATAGGTTGGAGGAGCAACCGATGGATTTTTCCCGGGTAGAACTGTCCGATGAGGATGCGGCGTTCCGCGATGAGGTGCGCGCCCTCCTGGCCGAGCAGGTGACCGAGGACGTCATCCGCCGCGACCGGGAAACCGGCGACAACTTCGACGAGGGCGTGCATCTGGCGCTCGGCGCCGCCGGATACCTGGAGAAGGAGTGGAAGCCCGAAGCCGACGGCGGATTCAGCCGGGTGCGCCGGCGGATCTGGGAGCTGGAGAAGCGACGCGCCGAGGTGCCGTGGGTGACCTGGGGTACCACCTCGATGGTGCGCGCTCGGTGGTCAAGTTCGGCTCGCCCGAACTCCAGGACGAAGTGATGCCGGGGGTGTTCAGCGGCCACATCCGGTTGTGCCTGGGCTACACCGAACCCGAAGGCGGCTCGGACGTGGCGACCTGTAAGACCCGTGCGGTGCGGGAGGAGGATGGCTCGAGCTGGATTATCAACGGCTCGAAGATGTTCACCACCGGCGCCCACAACTGCCAGTACGTCTTCTTGATCACCAACACCGACCCGGGCGCGCCGAAACACAAGAGCCTCACCATGTTTCTGGTTCCGCTGGATTCACCGGGAATCGAGATCCAGGGCATCCGCACCGTCGACGGCGACCGCACCAACATCGTCTACTACAGCGACGTGCGGGTCGACGACCGCTACCGGCTCGGCGACGTCAACGGCGGCTGGGCGGTGGTGCGTGAACCGTTGGACGCCGAGCACGGGGCGGTGGCCGCCGCCGACGACGGGCTGGCCGATGTCGCGATCATGGCGCACCAGGCGGGGTTCATGTGCGAAGCCGCCGACCATGTGGCGGCGTTGGTGGGGCGGCCGGATCTCAGTGGGCGGCGCGGCGTCGACGACGGTTCGGTGGCCTACCGGCTGGGCCGCAGCATCGCCCGCATGGAGGCGGCGCTGTCCACGTCGAGCATCTTCGGTCGGGTGGCGATGGCGCAGGCCATGCGCGACATCGCCCCGGATTTGATGGACATAGCCGGGGCGGTGGCGGCGCTGCCGGTCGGCGCCGACGGCGGGGACGATGACCGCAGCGAATACGTGTACCGGTTCGCGCCGCTGGTCGGCATCTACGGCGGCACCCTGGAGGTGTTCCGCAACATGATCGCCCAGTATGTGCTGGGCTTGGGCAAGCCCAACTACTCGCCGCCGAAGGCGCAGCGGGCCTCCTAGCCGTGCTGCCCGACGACAACCCGGAACTTGAGCTGTTCCGCGACGCGACCCGCAACCAGGTCCGGTAACTTCCCGACCCGCGAGCAGACACAGATTCGCACGATTCCGCGCCGGATCGTGCGAATCTGTGTCTGCTCGCGCGGGATTAGCTGTGCGCCAGCGCCGGCGGGTGGACCGCATCCGGGTCCGGGTTGGCGATCGGCCGGCCCATGAACCGGCGGGCGTTGTCGCCCATGAAGTCGTATGTGCGTCGCACATCCATGCCCTCGGCGTACTTCCAAAAGCCTTTCGGCTCGGCCAGCCCCTCCGGATGCGGATAGTCCGACCCGAACAGCACCCGGTCCCAGCCGACGGTGTCCACCACGTCGGCGACGCAACCCTCCCAGAACGGGCTGACCCAGATGTTGCGGCGAAACACCTCGTGCGGATGCTCGGGGAAGTTCTGCGGCATCTTCTTGTACAGGTCGTCGAAATCGTGGAACAGCGGGAAAATCCACGAACTGCCGTTTTCGACGCTGGCGATGCGCAGCTTCGGGAACCGGGTCAGGGTGCCGTGACAGATCAGGCTGGTGATCATGTCGGCGATCTCCCGGTGCCCCAACACCATCCAGCGGAACGCGCTTTGCGCCATGAAGTTCTGGGTGTACGGCGGTTCCCACTTGCCGACGTAGTCGTCGAGCGGCGGGTAGCTGGCGTGCAACACGATGGGCAGGCCGGCGGCCTCGACGTCGCGCCAGAACGGGTCGAACTCGGGCAGCGCCGGCGAACGCCACCCGCGGATCCCGTTGACCGGGCCCGGTTTGATCAACGCGACCGCGGCGCCCTGGGACAGGATGTAGTCCAGCTCGCGCCGCGCGCCGTCGACCTCGGACAGGTTGAGGATCGGGGTGGAGAACACCCGGTCGGCGTAGTTGTAGCGCCAATGCTCGGCCATCCATTGGTTCAGCGCGTGAATGATGGCCAGGGTGAGTTCGGGGTCGTCTGCCGCAGAGTGTTCGACCAGGCTGGCCAGGGTCGGGTAGTTCAACGCTTCGATGACGCCCTGCCGGTCGAGTTCGGCGACCCGATCGGCCGGGTTGCGGGTGGCGGCCGGTGCCGCGATCGCCGGCCCCTGCATCTCGCGTAGCGTCAGCCCGTCGGGATTGTCCCCGGCGAAGAACTTCTCGTGCGCGCCCGGGGCGGCCACCCGCTCGAAGGTGGGGTTCGGGATGAAGTCGCTGACCTTGTTGTTGATGATGATCCGGGTCTGCCGGCCGATCTGCGCGAACTGCACGGCCCGCGCGTACTTCTCCGGCAGATATTTGGTCAACGCGTCGGGGGTCTCGTACATGTGCTGATCGGCGTCAAAGATCGGCGCCGCGGTGAACTGGGTCATGGGCAGCTCGCTTTCGGGTCGCGAACAGACGCAGAATCGCATCGTCGAGCACCGGATCGTGCGAATTTGCGTCTGCTCGGCAAAAATCAGGTGGTGAGGACGGTCGCGGCGGCGGTGCCCGGCGCCCCATACAGTTGGGCGAAGCCGACCTTGGGCGCCCCGGGCACTTGACGATCACCGGCCTGGCCGCGCAGTTGACGCACCAGCTCGTGCAGCTGACGCAACCCCGAGGCGCCGATCGGCTCGCCGTTGGCGATCAGCCCGCCGTCGGTGTTGACCGGCAGCGACCCGGCGATTTCGGTGGCGCCGTCGGCCACCAGCTTCTCCTGGTCGCCGTCGGCGCAGAACCCGCATTCGGCCATGTGGATGATCTCCGCGCCGGCGTCGGTGTCCTGCAACTGGATCACGTCGACGTCCTCGGGCGCCACCCCGGCCTTCTCGAATGCCGCCCGGGCGGCGTACACCGTCGGCGCCACATCCTCGTCGACCGGGGCGAAGGTGGTGTTGACCTCGTAGGCGCCGTAGCGGCGGGTGCGCACCTCGACGGCCCGCAGGTACACCGGCGTGTCGGTGTAGCGGTGCGCAATGTCGGCACGGCACATCACCACGGCCGCGGCGCCCTCGTCCGGGGCGCAGAACATGTACTGGGTGAGCGGATAGTTCAGCATCGGCGCGGCCAGGATCTGCTCCTCGGGGATCGGTTTGCGCCGGAACGCGTTCGGGTTCAACGCCCCGTTGCGGAAGTTCTTGGCGGCCACCTTGGCCAGCGTCGCCTGCGAGATGCCGTGATCATGCAGGTACCGGTTGGCCTTCATCCCGAAGAACTGCGTGGTCAGGTACTGCCCGTTCTCGGCGTACCAGCTCGGCATCCCGACCAGGGCCGGGTCCTCGGTGAACGCACCCCGCGGATGCTTGTCCAGGCCGACGGCAAGGCCGATGTCGTAGTCGCCCAACCGGATCCCGTCGGCGCAGGCTTTGGCGGCGCTGGCCGCGGTGGCGCAGGCGTTGAACACGTTGGTGAACGGGATCCCGGACAGGCCCACCATCCCGACGATCGCGTCCGGGTTGGCCACCGTCCAGCTGCCGCCGGTCGCGGCCCCGATATCCGACCACTGCACCCCGGCGTCGGCGACCGCCGCAAAGATCGCGTCCACGCCCATCTGCATCGCCGACTTGCCCTCGAACCGGCCGAAGGGGTGCAGCCCAACCCCAATGATGGCCACCTCATTCGTCATTGCCGCCGCTCCTCGACCGGCTCGAAGGCGAAGGTGACGACCTCGGTGCCGTCCGCGTCGGTGGTCAGCGGCACCATGGTGAGCTCGACCGGCATGCCGAACCGCAGTTTGGTGGGGTCGTTTTCGGTGAGCCGGCCCTCGACACGAATCACGTCGCCGAGCTGCACCAGGCCCACGCCGAACGGGACGAAGTCCGGGCCGGTCGGACCGCGGTACGGCGGTCCGGGCGGAAAGCCCTGGGTGGTCCACGCCACCAAGGTGCCGTCGCGCGGCAGCAATTCCGGCGCCATCTGGTCGCCGCTGCACTTGGGACAGCGGTCCTGGCGCGGGAACACCGTCGCCGCGCAACTGGCGCACCGGCTGCCGATCAACTGCGGACGCGAATCGGGCCAGGTCGAGATCTCGGGTGCCAGCGCCTTCTGCATACGATCCTCCGCGCAACAAATGCAACGTACTAACAGTAAGGATTACAGTAGCGTATATTGTTCTGGTGCACCGCGCCGACATGACCCCGTTCCTGGTTCGCCGCGACGACGGCTTCGTGCCGAATCCGATCGCCCACGGCGGCTGGGGTCCCACGCTGGGCGGCCAGGTGGTCGGCGGCCTGCTGGCCCGCGCCGTTGAGCGGCACGTCGCCGACGACGACCTGCATCCGGCCCGCCTGACCGTCGAGATATTGCGTCGCGTCGCCACCGCGCCGGTACGGGTCAGCGCATCGGTCACCCGCAGCGGCTCCCGGATGCGGGCGGTCGACGCGGCGATGACCCAGCACGGCGAGCTGGTGGCCCGCGCCACCGCGCTGTATCTGCGTCGCGGTCGGCAACCCGACGGGGACTTCTTCACCACTGCGGTCAGCCTGCCGCCCGTCCCGGACGAGCCGGCCCGGTTCGACGACGCCGCACCGATGTTCATCCGGGCCTACGGCAACGACGGCGAAAACGGATTCCCGTGGCAACACGACGGGCCGCGCTACGCCTGGGTGCGCGAAGTCCGGGATCTGGTTGCCGGCGAGGAGCTTACGCCGTTCATCCGGGCGGCGATGGCGGTGGATGTCACCAGCTCGATGACCAACTTCAGCACCGCGGGGCTGGCGTTCATCAACGCCGACTACACGCTGGCATTGAGCCGGCTGCCGGTCGGCCCCTACATCGGCCTCGCCGCACTGACGCACTACAGCGACGGGGGCGTGGCGACCGGCACCACCAGCTTGTTCGACACGCGCGGGCCGATCGGCAGCGGGTTGTCCACCGCCATCGCCAACTTCGGGTTCAACGCGGACCGAAAATACGGCAGACCGGCGACGGCGTAGCGCTACGCGATGGCGCCCGACTCCTTGAGTTCGGCGATGCGGTCCCAGTCCATGCCGAGCTCCATCAACACGATCTCGGTATGCTCGGAGGCTTGCGGGGCGCGGGTGGTTTCCAGCGGTTCGTGGTTGAACTGGACCGGCCCGCGCACCACCTTGAACGGCGCCCCGCCGTCGCCGGCCTCAACCTCGACCACCATGTCGTTGGCCAGCGCCTGCTCATCGGTGGCCAGGTCGAGGAAGCTCTGACACGGCGCCCACTGGCCTTTCATGGTGTTCAGGTGTTCCCGCCAGTAGCCGAACGGTTTGCTGCCGATCGCCGCCACGATCAACTCGCTGGCCGCCGCGGCGTTCTCCATCAGCGGCCGCACCTCGGCGAACCGCGGATCCTCGGCGGCCTCCGGGATACCGAGATGCTCGAAGGTGTCCCGGATATAGCCGGTCGGGCTGACGATGCACAGGTTGATGGTGCCGCCATCGGAGGTTCGGTAGTTGCCCAGGAACGGATTCACCGGTGAGCCGCCGGATTGCGGCATCTCGGCGCGCATGGTCTCGCCGGTGTCCATGCCCTGGGTCATGCTCGCGCCGGCCGCCCACCACGCGGTGGACAGCAACGAGACGTCGACCTCCAACGCGGCGCCGGTCCGCTCGCGGTGCAGCAGCGCCGCCGCAATGCCGCCGGCGATGTTCATGCCGCCGATGGAGTCCCCGAACGCCGGAATGCCCTGCGACAGCGGGCCGCCGAGTTCGGCCGGGCTCAGCGCGTGGCCCACGCCGCTGCGGGTCCAAAATGCGGTGCCGTCAAAACCGCCGACGTCGCGCTGCGGCCCCTTGTCGCCGTAGGCGCTGCCGCGGGCATAGATGATGTTCGGGTTCACCGCGCGGATGTGTTCGACGTCGAACCGATTCTTCTGGCGCGCCGCGGGTAGGTAGTTGGTGAGGAACACGTCGGCGGTCTTGGCGATTTCGTAGAGCACCCGTTGACCGTCGGCGGTGGCGAGGTCGACGCCGACGCTGCGCTTGCCCCGGTTGGGGTGCTCGATGAGCGGATGCCGGTCCGGGTTGAGGACAAACCCGCCCATGTTGACGAAGCCGCGCTGGGTATCACCGCGCACCGGATGCTCCACCTTGATGACGTCGGCGCCCCAGTCGGCCAGGATGGCGCCGGCGGCCGGCACGAAGGTGAACTGCGCAACCTCCAGCACCCGGATGCCGTCCATCACCTTGATCACGGGAGCCCTCCTTTCGGCAGCCTGGTTGTAGATTGCCCGCCCGAGCCGTCGCTGTCGAGTCCGCGGAGCCAATGTTGAGATATCTTACTGTAATAATTACAGTTGACGCGCCAAGTGTGGTCGAGGGATTGAGGTGCCGGTGAGCGACGTCGTCGAGGATCACTCCGCGCCGTGCGTGGCGATGGGGCAGCGCGCGGCGCGGGCCGCCGAATCGCGGATGCTGATCGACGGCGCACTGCGCCCCGCGGCCTCGCGCGCCGAATTCGACAATGTCAGCCCGGCCAACCGGCCCACGACCCTCGGTCGCCGACCGCCCGCGGCCGG
>PPEA01000308.1 GCA_002967005.1 Mycobacterium talmoniae | reverse complement strand
CGGCGGCGAACTTCCGGTGGACACCGCCCCGGAAGTGGACAGGTGATGCATCTGCGCGCCGGTCTCCGAGGAGCCGACGCCGTCGACGATCATCGCGTTGGGCAACGCTCGATCAGCTGCTGTTTGACCGACGGGGTCAGCAGCGCGCCGCCGTTGGCCACCACCGCCAGCGACGACACGTCGGCGGTCCCGTTGTTGATCGCGGCCACCAACGGGCGGGCCATCGCGTCGCCGACCACCGTCACCACCATCACCTTTTCGCGTTCGATCGCGCGCACCACGTCGTCGGCGTCGAAATGGTCGACGATCGACGGGAACACCAGCGTCTGGCCGGAATTGATCGCGGTCATCACCGCCCACTGCGCGGCGCCGTGGATCAGCGGCGGCAGGATCATCAGCTTGGTGCCCGGGTTCTCCTGCACCCCGGCCACGATCTGGGCGATCGAGCCGACTGGCTCCCCGGTCATCAGGTTGCGGCCGCCGAACGACGTCATGAAGATGTCGTGCTGACGCCACAGCACCCCCTTGGGCATCCCGGTGGTGCCGCCGGTGTATAGCACGTACAGGTCGTCGGGGCACGGGGTCACCGGCGGCGGCTGCGGGGCGGTGGCTTCGATGATGCTCTCGTAGTCCACCGCGCCGTCGAGCAGGGCGTTGCCGGAGTCGTCGGCGATCTGGATCAGCACCTTGAGCTGCGGAAGCTCGGGCAGCACCTCGGCCAGCGTCGGTGCGAACACCGCGTGGTACACCAGCGCCGTCGCGCCGGAATCGGCCAGCAGGTAGGCCAACTCGTTTTTGACGTAGCGGTAGTTGACGTTGAACGGGGCCACCCGGGCCCGGAAGGTGGCCAGCAGCGTCTCGACGAACTCGTTGCCGTTGTAGGCGTAGATGCCGAGCAGGTCCTGGCCGGTCTCGTGGCCGGCCAGCGCCGACCGCTCGGTGTGGCACCCCAACCCCTGGGCGTGCAGGTAGGCGGCCAGCCGGTTGGCCCGGTCGACGATCTGCGCGTAGGTGTAGCGGCGGTCGCCCTGGATGACCAGCTCACGGTCGGGAATCGAGGCCGCGATGGCGTCGACGACGGCCGGCACGGTGAATTGCGCGGTGTCCGTGTGCGCTTCAGCGGCCTCGACGGTGTCCGACATCATGCCTCCAGATCAGATCGGGTCCGGTGTCGTGCAAACCGTACCGCCCACGGTTGTGCGCTCGGTCACCGCCGCCATGCGTGCAGCAGATCGGCGGTGGTGGTGACCGTGGCCAGCAGCGCCAGGGTGTGCTCGATGACGGCCCGGCCGTACGCGGCGGGCACGCCGGCCACCGCGTCGCGGGGCAGCACCACCCGGTAGGCCGCATTGACCGCGTCCATCACCAGGTTGGGGATGGCCACGTTCAGGGATACCCCGACCGGGACGACGGTCGTCACGCCCAGGTTGCGCAGGATCGGGTCCAGGTCGGTGCCGCCCATCGGGCCCACCCCGTGCCAGCGGTGCAGCACCACATCATCGGGCTGCGGACCGAATTCGGGCAGCAGGGCCGCGCCGGGGCTGCCCGGGGTGACTCGCCACAGCGCGGCGGCCGGCGGCGAACAGCCGCTGCACCGAATCCAACGCCCGGATGGTCTGCGGCGGCGTCAACGGGATCGAGTCGCGCACCCCCCAGGGGCTGTCCCCGAGCACCTGCAGCGGCTCGTCGTGGCTGGTACCCCACACCTGGGTGGCGAACGGGGCGCCGGGCACCACCAGCACCCGGCCCGGGGTCGGGGAGCCGGTGTTGTGGGCGGTCAGCCAGGCGGCGGTGTCCTGCCAGTACTGCGGGATCGCCCGAAACGCCCCCGGCGGGGTGAGCCGCCCGCTCCAGGCCAGCGAGGTGGACACCATCAGCGCCACCAACACCACGACGCCCACCGCGAACCGCTTGTGGTGCTCGGGGTGGGCCAGCGCGCGCCGCCACACC
>PPEA01000307.1 GCA_002967005.1 Mycobacterium talmoniae | reverse complement strand
TCCGCGGCGAGGACTTGCAGGCCCGCGTCGGGGCCGACGACCGCGCCTTGCAGTTCCTGGGTGACGACGGCGGTGTGTCCGGGCGCCACCAGCTCCGCTAGCGGCGTCATACCGAGGCGGCGGTCTGGTCGACCGGCGGGACGTCGTAAAACTGGGTCGCCCACTTCCGCAGCGCCATATAGCCTTTCGCGTCGGTTTTGGACAGCGGCGGGCGTTCCACGTACTTCTGGTAGCGCCAGATCTGCAGATCGTCGAAGACGGTGGACAGGAACTGCTTTTCGATCAGGTCGCGCAGCCTGCCGGACGGCACGTCGGCGGTGTCGCCGGGGGTGCGGGGCCACCAGATGGAGTAGAACAAATCCGAGCACTCGTCGTCGACCGGCGTGCAGGTGAAGATCAGCCGGTGGTTTTGGGCGCCCTCGAAGACGCTGATCGCCCCGCCCAGGCCGAACAAGTGACTGTGGAATTTCAACGCGAGATCGTGCGCGTTGTCGCTGGTCGCATCCGGCCAACCGGCGACGAACTGCCATTCGTGGTCCACGATCTGCCAGTCCAGCACCCGGGGTGTCACCGTGGCGTGGTGCACGTACTCGAAATGAGCGCTGTCGGGGGCGTTTTCGGCCACGATCTGCGGATGCACCGGTTCGCGTTCGGCGCGCCGGGAAAACTCCGGGTACGCCCGGTAGTAGGCCGCGGGATCGGTCTCGAACTGCGGGAACTTGCGAAAGATGTCCGGCATCTCCCACTGCGGTTCGTTGCCGTCGGGGTGGTGCCACAGGAAGACGCAGTCGTACTGCTCGACCACCGGGTAGACGCGCAGCCGCAGCGCCCGGTTGGGCCGGTCCGGCTGATAGGGGATGTATTTGTTGCAGCCGTCGGGCCCCCACCGCCAGCCGTGAAACGGGCACTGCACGCAGTCGCCGACCACCTTGCCGCCGTGGCCGATGTGGGCGCCCAGGTGTTTGCAGTGCGCCTCCAGCACGTGCAGGTGCCCGGACTCGTCGCGGTAGGCCACCAGATCCTCGCCGAAATAGCGCAACGGCCGCACCTCGCCGACCGGGAACTCCGGTGACCAGCCGATCATGAACCAGCCGGTGACCTTCCAGGTAAACGGAACCTTCATCGCGTCGTCCTCCTGCCGCCGGGATACGGAATAGCTTACAGTAGCTATTACGAGTGTTATCCGAGTGGGAGGACGAACGTGGCGGAGTCCGACATAGAAGCGATCCGGCAACTCAAGGCCCGCTACTGCCGGTTCCTGGACACCAAGGACATCGACGCGTGGCGGGCGCTGTTCAGCCCGGATGTGGTGGTCAAACTCGACATGGCCGTCTCCGCCGGCGGGGCCGACGGCCAGACCGCGCCCCCCTTGCAGGGCCTGGAGGCGTTTGTGCCCGTCGTGCTGGGCGGTATCGGCGAGGCGGCCACCATGCACCACTGCCACACCCCGGAGATCGCGCTGACCTCGGCCAGCACCGCGACCGGCATCTGGGCGATGGAGGACCGGCTGATCTTCGCGGACGGTCGCGAGTTGCACGGCGCCGGGCATTACCACGAGAGCTACGAAAAGCGCGACGGCACCTGGCGGATCACCGCGTTGCACCTGACCCGGACGATCCTGCGGCTGATCGAACCACCGTCTCCCCAACCGCGGTGATGAACTCCAGGGCAGGAGCGCCGCAACGCCTCCCGCAGATCGTCCGTGGGCTGGGCGGGGTGCTGCCCCGCTCCGTCGACGCGCTGCGGCAATCGGGCGACTGGCACGCCGCCTCACCGCGCGGCGTGCGCCAACTGGGCGAGGCCATGCTCGACGAACTCACCCTGACCGGCATGACGCTGCTGGCGCCCGCGCCGACGCTGCAGCGTCCGCTGAGCGCCTGCGCGCCGGCGGCCGAGGAACTGGCCGGGCTGGGCATCGACCGCGCGCACGCCGACCCGGAGCCGTTGCGGGTGAAGGCCATTCGTCGGCGCCGGATCGGGACGCTGGCCTATGAGCGGGTCAGTTTCGAGCACGATCCGCGGCTGCCGGACACGCTGGCGGCCGCGCGCCTGGGCGGGCCCGC
>PPEA01000306.1 GCA_002967005.1 Mycobacterium talmoniae | reverse complement strand
GCGGGGGATCTGCTGCTCGCCCGGGTGGGCGGGTTGCACCGCGAGCTGGGGGTTCAACCATTGCCGCTGCCGGTCCAGCCCGGGCACGGCGTCCGTCGTCGCGCGTGGCCGGCCTATCCCGGCCACGATCCGCTGAGCAACGTCGCGGGCATGATGCGGGCGATCTCGGAGGTGCGCGCGGTGGTGCGCTGGCTGCATCCCCAGTCCACCGCGATTGCGGTGTCGGGGATCTCGCTGGGCAGCCCGGTGGCCGGGGTGGTGGCGCAGCTGGAAAAGCGGGTGGACGCGGTGGCGGTGTACACCCCGATCGCCGGGCTCAACGCGATGATCGGGCACCATCTGTGGCGGTGGGGCCCGGCGGCGGGACCGATGAGCGACGCCCTGCGGTCCGAGGTGGCCACCAACCTGATGTCGGTGGTCAACCTGCTCGACACCGATCCGGTGCCGCCGCCCGCGCGCCGACTGACCGTGGCGGCCTGGCACGACCGGATGGCGTTTCGGGAGCCGGCCGTGGCGCTGCAGGAGCGGTGGGGCGGCCAGTTGTATTGGCACGACGGCGGTCACGTCGGCCAGATCTTCTCCCGGCGGGTGCAGGCCGAGTCCGAGCGGTTCCTGGGCGCGGTCGTGGCGCAGGGTGGTCGTTCCGGGTGATCGGCGGCAGGATTACCGAGGTCTGGAACCGCGGCTACAAGCAAGGAGTTTGGCAGTGACGCAACGGGTGCTCGACGAGCTGGGCTACTACCTGCTGGCCGGGGCCGGCGGCGAAGGGCCGGCGACGTTGGTCGACGAGGCCCGCCGCGGTGAGGAACTCGGCTTCGGGACCGCGTTCATCTCCGAACGCTGGAACGTCAAGGAGGCCTCGTCGCTGGTCGGGGCGGCCTGCGCGGTCACCGATCGGATGCACATCGCCACCGCGGCAACCAATCACAACACCCGCCACCCGTTGATCACCGGGTCGTGGGCGACCACCATGCACCGGCTGTCCGGCGGCCGGTTCACGTTGGGTCTGGGCCGCGGGGTGGCCGCCATGTACGCCGCGTTCGGCATCCCCGCGGTCACCACCGCGCAGCTGGAAGACTTCGCCCAGGTGATGCGGCGACTGTGGCGCGGCGAGGTCATCTTCAACCACGACGGGCCGATCGGTCGCTACCAGGTGCTGTTTTTGGATCCGGACTTCCGCGAAGACATCCGGCTGGCGCTGGTGGCGTTCGGGCCCCGGACTTTGGAGCTGGGTGGGCGGGTGTTCGACGACGTCATCCTGCACACCTACTTCACCCCGGAAACCCTGCAGCGCGCCGTGAAAACCGTCAAGGACGCCGCCGAGCGGGCGGGCCGCGACCCGGCCAGTGTGCGGGTGTGGTCGTGTTTCGCCACCGTCGGCGATCACCTGCCCGAAGCGCTGCGGCTGAAGAAGACCGTGGCCCGATTGGCGACCTACCTGCAGGGCTACGGCGATCTTTTGGTGAAGACCAACGGCTGGGATCCGGCGGTGCTGCAACGCTTCCGGGCCGACGCGGTGGTGACGTCGATTCCGGGCGGCATCGACCATAAGGCCACCCCGGAGCAGATCGAACACATCGCCACGTTGATTCCCGACGAGTGGCTGGAGCCGGCCGCCACCGGCTCCGCGCAGCAGTGCGTGGACCGCATCCGGGCGGAGTTCTACTACGGCGCCGACGCGGTGATCCTGCACGGCGCCACCCCCGACGAGCTGGAACCGATCGTCAGGGTGTACCGCGGCTAACCGGTGGCAGATTGCGCCGATTGTGCGGTTTCATACGCTTTTCGGCGCTGGGGCGTATCGAATCGCACAGTCACGAACGCCCTGGCGCGAAGACGTACGACGCGGCGGTGATGGGTTTGTCGGCGGCGCCCTCGTCGTAGAGCAGCACCCGCACCGCGACGGTGCCGTCGGCGCCGGGCATCGGTTCGCATTCGGCCCGGAACGGCCCGGTCTTGCCGCGGGCCAAAAACATCACCTGCGACGAGACACCCTGCAGCTGATCGGTTCCGGCGACGGCCGCGGCGGCGTCCAGCGCGGCCGTCTCCAGGATGACGAACTGCGGCCCGATGTGCAGGGCGGCGTCGGGGGAGGCCACCTCGACGGCGAGTTCGGGCAGCGCCCAACACCCGTCGGCGCGGCGTTGCCCGCCGAACACCCGCCACAGCGGCGGCAGGTCGGGGGAGTCGACGATGCCGAGTGGCTGGGCCGGCATCTTTTGCAGCCCGTCGGGCGGGATACCGATGCTGATGCCCTGTCCGGCGGTGAGCGCCAGCACCCGACTCGGATTGTCGGCGTCGACGATCGTCGAACGGCTATAGCCCAGTTGCCGGCCCCGTTTCAGGGTTTGCGACACGATTTCGATGCGTGCCACGTCGCGGCCCGGGTCGAGAACCTGACAGGAGTGGATCACCGGGTTGGGGACGGCCTCCAAATCCGACATCCCGCCGCCCTCCGGGGCGGCGATGCCCAGCACGGCCAGCAAAACCCCGCCGGTGGCATTGCGCATATCGCGGCGCAGCGTGACGGTGTCGTCGACCGGGCCGAGGTCCATCGAGGCGTAGCTGCGGCCGATGTAGCGGTAGCTCAGCAGCCCGCCCCAGCGCCGGCGCAGCTCGGCGGCGTAGGCCTGCGGATCTCCGCTGAGCTCACGAATATCTCGGGGCATCGCTGGTCTCCTGACGGGCTAGCGTTCGGTGCGAGCGTGCGCAGAAACGGGTTTCAGCCCGGCGTGTCGGCCGGGGACACGCACGCTCGCGGGGGGAACGGGACGGGACCTCACGGCAATATGCCGATGCGGCTGACCGGCTCCGCGGGGGACTGGCGGCCACAGATGCCGCGCTGCAGGGCGGACAGCAGCGCATCCCGGGTCTCGCGCGGGTCGATGAGCTCGTCGAAACCCAGATGTTCGGCCGAGCGGTACGACGCCTGCAGCTCGGCGTCGCGCAGCCGCGCGGACACGTCCTCGGCGGCGTGGGAGGCGCGGCTGAGCGCCGCCGCGCTCATCGCCCCCATCGTCGCGCCCGGGTAGGCGAACGTGGCGCCCTGGGAGTCGAACCCGAGCAGCGACATCACCATCGAGCCGAACCCGTAGGCCTTGCGCAGCGTGACATGCAGCTTGATCGTGGTGGCCGCGGTCTGGGCGGCGAACATCCGGGCGCCGGCGCGCAGCACCCCGCTGCGCTCGGAGGCGGACCCGGGCAGCATGCCCGGGTTGTCGGCCAAAAACACGATCGGCAGATGGAACGAGTCGGCGACGGTGATGAAATGCGCGGCCTTGTCGGCGGCGTCGGCGTCGATGGAGCCGGCCAGCACCTGAGGCTGATTGGCGACCACCGCCACCGGGTGCCCCCCCAAATGCGCCAGCGCGCAGATGATCGCCGGCCCGAACCGGGGTTGCACCTCGAACCAGTCCGGCCGGTCGAAGACCACGTCGAGCACCGCGCGCATGTCGTAGATGCGGCGGTTATCCCGGGACACGATGTCGAGCAGCTCGGGGGTGGGCCGCGGCGCGCTGTCCGCATCGGGCGGCAGCGCCGCCGGATACGACCAGGCGCTGGGCGGAAAGTAGGACAGGTAGCGGCGGATGTCGTCGAGCACGGCGGCGTCGTCGGCGGCCAGGTTGTGGATCACCCCGCTGGGCACCGCGACGTCGGGCCCGCCGAGGTTTTCCTTCGAAATCTCCTCGCCGGTGGACTCTTTGACCACCGGCGGGCCGGCGGTGAAGATCGCGCCCTGGGGGCTCATGATCCGAAAGTCGCACACCGGCGCCACCAGGGCGCCGTGGCCGGCCGACGGGCCGAGCACCGCGGCCACCGTCGGCACCCGACCCGAACACCGGGCCTGGGCCAGCAGGTCGGTCGGGGTGCGCCCGTAATGCCCGCCGGTGGGCCGAAACCCGGCGCCCTCGAGCAGCATCACCAACGGAACCTTGTCGCGCAGCGCCAGTTCGGCGATGCGGTACCGCTTAGCGTTGCCGCCCGGCCCGATGCTGCCCGCCAGCGTGGTGAAGTCCTCGGCGCCCACCATCACCGGCGCGCCGTTGAGCAGCCCGGAACCGACCACGATGCCGTCGGCGGCGATCTCCCCGCCGACCAGGGTGCCCAATTCCCGGAAGCTGCCGGCGTCGAGCAGGTGCTCGATGCGGGCCCGGGCGTCCAGCTTGCCCTTGCCGCGGTGTTTGGCGAGTCGCTCCGGGCCGCCCATCGCCCGGGTGTGCGCCCGGCGAGAGTCGAGGTCGGTGAGCGTGTCCTCCCAGTCTTGGGATGGTGTCATTGTCGGTCCTCACTGGTCGTGGTGCAGCCCATGTCCGTTGACCATACTGAAGCCCTTACTGTAGCGTCCGCGTGCATGGTGAGTTCGGCATCCGAGGACAGCCCCCGGCCCCCCGACGGCGACTGGCTGGGCACGCCGTACCTGTCGTTTCGGCGGGAGGGGGCGATCGCGGTGTGCACCCTGGACCGCCCCGAGGCCCGCAACGCGATGAGCCCCGCGATGTACTTCGGGATCCGCTACGCGGTGGGCCGGGTCAACGCGGACCCCGACCTGGCCGGGCTGCTCATCACCGGCACCGGCGACGTGTTCGCCCCGGGCGGCGACATGGGCGGCGGCGGCGCCGACAACTGGATCACCTTCGGGTCCGCGCTGGGCATGGACATCACTCCGTTCGACGCGCTGCGCAGCTCGGCCAAACCGGTGGTGTCGGCGGTCAACGGGCTGTGCCAGGGCGGCGGACTGCAAATCGCGTTGTGCAGCGACGTTTCCGTGGTCAGTGACCGGGCCACGTTCCGGGTGCCGGAACTGTTCCGCGGCATCGCCGACACCTACTACAGCCAGATGCTGGCGCGGCTGATCGGGCCGGTCCGGACCCGTGATCTGATGTTCACCGGCCGGGTGCTCAGCGCGCAGGAAGCGTTGGAGTGGGGGATGGTCACCCGGGTGGTCGCCCACGAGGAGCTGCTCGGCACCGCCCGGGATATCTTGGCGCAGTGTTGCCGTACGGCACCCGGGGCGCGGGCGGTCATCAAGTCCAGCCTGGACGCGTACCTGGGGCTGTTCGACCGGATCGGGATGACCTCCAGCCTGGGCGCGGCGGAGGCCGTCGAAGGCTTTGCGGCGTTCAAGGAACGCCGGTCACCGGACTGGGTGCATCCGGAGCTGCGGGTCGAGGGCCGGCTGTAGGCGACGCGGCGGGGGATCAGCGCTGGTTTGCGGGCCGGACATGAGACGGTTGGTGTCATGCAGTCCCATGACTACCTGACCTACGAAGAGTTCGGGCGCCGGTTCTTCGAGATCGCGGTGACCGAGGAGCGGGTCGCCGCCGCGTTCGCCTCGATCGCCGGGGACGAGTTCAGCATGCCCCCGATCGCGCAGGGCCCCGGCAAATTCGCCAAGGTCAGCGCCGACGTCAAGATCCGGGAGCCGCGGGTCACCCGAAACCTCGGGGCCACGATCACCTTCACGATTCACATTCCGCTGAGCATCGAGCTGCTGGTCGATCTGCGGCTGGACAAGCAGCGGTTCACCGTCGCCGGCGATATCGCGCTGCGGGCCTCCGCGCGGGCCGCCGAACCGTTGCTGTTGATCGTCGATGTGGCCAAGCCGCGCCCGGCCGATATCACCGTCCAGGTGTCCTCGACGTCCATCCGCGGCGAGATTTTGCGGATCATCGCCGGCGTCGACGGTGAGATCCGGCGGTTCATCGCCGCCTACGTCGCCGACGAGATCGACAGCCCCGCATCGCAGGCGGCGCAGACCATCGACGTGGCCGAGCAACTCGACGCCGCCTGGACCGGCATTTAACGGCCGGGCTCACCGCCACCGGGCGGCGGCGCTTCGGCGGC
>PPEA01000305.1 GCA_002967005.1 Mycobacterium talmoniae | reverse complement strand
CGGGGGTGCCGTCGGGCCGGGGCGCCCGCAGCAGCAGACCCGCCGCGCCGTGCCGGCCCCAGTACCGGGCGCCGGTATCGGAGATCGACCACCCGTCGCCGTCGCCGTGCACGCGTTCAGAATAAGCGGGCCGGGGTCAGCCGACCCGGCGGGCAACACTCGTCCACAACCTGTGCGCCGCGCGTCACCCATGCTCTTAGAATTTGCTTATACCGTTGGTGGACGAGCAGCGCAGTCCGACGACCAGCCGAAAGATGAGGTCCGAACCGCCGTGACCGTGGAGTTGGCGCATCCGTCGACCGAGCCGCAAGCGTCGCCGTCGCCGACTGGGTCCACTCACCCGCGCTGGTGGTTCATCACCACCACCCCCGGACGCATCCTGACCATCGGGCTCATCCTGGCCACGCTGGGCGGCCTGAGCGCGTTCGCCACCTCCACGACGATCGATCACCGCCAGACCGCGCTGACCACCGTGCTCAACCACACCGAGCCGCTGGCGTACGCCGCCGGGCGGCTGTACACCACGCTGTCGGTGGCCGACGCCGCCGCGGCCACCGCGTTCATCGCCCAAGCCGAACCGCGCAGCGTGCGGCAACGCTACGAGCAGGCCGTCATCGACGCCGCGGTCGCGGTGACCCGGGCGTCCAGCGGGCTCACCGACGAACCGTTGGTGCAGCTGCTGGGCCGGATCAACGCCGAACTGGCCACCTACACCGGCCTGATCGAGATCGCCCGCACCAACAACCGGGCCGGTAATCCGGTCGGGTCGTCGTACCTGTCGGAGGCGTCCGCGCTGATGCAGGGCACCATCCTGCCCGACGCGCAGAAGCTGTACGAGGCGACGTCGGCGCGGGTGGACACCGAAACCACCGCGTCGACCCGGGTGCCCGCCCCGGTGATCATCATCGTCGCGACCACGGTGATCTTCGGCGCGTTCGCGCACCGCTGGCTGGCCCGGACCACCCGGCGGCGCATCAACCCCGGCCTGATCGCGGGCGCGCTGGCGATCCTGATCATGGTGATCTGGGTGGGTACCGTGTTGGTCATCTCCACCGCCGGCAGCCGCACCGCCAAGGACACCGCCGCCGAGTCACTCAAAACCATCACTAACCTGGCGATCACCGCGCAGCAGGCCCGCGCCGACGAGACCCTGTCGTTGATCCGCCGCGGTGACGAGGACGCCCGCAAACAGACCTTCTACCAGCGCATCGACACCATGCATCAGCAGCTCACCGACTACATGTCGCGCAGCGACGCCGTCGCCAAGGCCGACCTGGACGATGCCGAGCAGCTGCTGACCCGGTGGCGGCAGGCCAACGACCGGATCAACTCCTACATCACGGTCGGCAACTACCAGGCCGCCACCCAGGTGGCGTTGGGCACCGGCCAAGACGACTCCACCCCGGCCTTCAACCAGCTGGAGGCCGCGCTGGACAAGGCGATGCAGCAGAGCCGCAACCAGCTGCGCAACGACATCCTCAATGCCCGCCGGGTGCTGTCGGTGGCCCCGGTGGGCGGGGCGGCGCTCAGCCTGGGCGCGGCGATCGCGGTCGCGTTGGGTCTGTGGCCCCGGCTAAGCGAGTACCGCTGATGAGGAGGCTGTCCGGTCCGCTGTGCGCCGCGCTCGCCGCGGTGCTGGTGCTGGCCGGGTGCGGGTCGGTGGTCGACGGGCACCCGGTGTCGATGCTCTACAACCCGGCACAGGTCGGCGGGCTGCCGGTGACCGACGGCCCCAACGGTCCGCGCGATAACGCGCCCGCCCCGACCGGCACGGTGACCAACACCGATCACGGCAAAATCGACGAACTGGTGACGTTGGCGATCAACGACATCGAAGCGTATTGGAAGGACCACTACGAGGGCTTAAAGCGGACCTTCACGCCCGTCCCGACCTACATCTCCTACGACTCGACCGACCCGAGGGGACCGATGCTGTGCCCCGATGAGCCGACATACCAGAACGAGAACGCGATGTTCGGCGCGTGCCGCTATCCCTTCAAGTGGGACCAGACCTTCATCGCCTGGGACCGTGGTTCGTTCATGCCCACCGCGGAAAAATACTTCGGCCCGATGGCCGTGGTCGGGGTGTTGGCGCACGAGTACGGGCATGCGCTGCAGAGCATGTCGGGCTTGGCGGACAAGTCAACCCCGGTCGTCGTCAAAGAACAGCAGGCCGACTGCTTCGCCGGCGTGTATTTGCACTGGGTAGCCGAGGACCAGTCGTCCCGCTTCACGCTGAACACCACCGAGGGGCTCAACCACGTGCTCGCCGGGGTGATCATGGGCCGCGATCCGGTGTTGGGTCCCGGCGACGAGAAGTGGATCAAAAAGGGTCATGGGACGGCGCTGGACCGGGTCGGTGCGTTCCAGATGGGCTTCGACACCGGCACCGCGGTGTGCGCGGCGATCGACATGGCCGAAATCGAGCAACGCCGGGGTGACCTGCCAATGGCGTTGCGGCCCGATGATTCCGGCGACGTGCCGACCGGTGACGTGGACATCGACAAGGACACCCTGTCGGCGCTGATGGACGTGATGAACAAGATCTATTCGCCGCAGCAGCCGCCCACCCTGTCCTACGACACCCCGCAATGCGCGGACGCCCAAGCCAGCCCCCCGGCCTCGTACTGTCCGGCCACCAACACCATCAGCGTCGACCTGGCTGCCTTGGAGGAGATGGGGACGCCGGCCGACGAGCGAAAGAACAAGGTGATGTTGCAGGGCGACGACACCGCGTTGTCCGTGGTCATGTCGCGGTACACGCTGGCGCTGCAACATCAGCGGGGTGTGGAGCTGACCTCGGCGATGGCGGGGCTGCGGACCGCCTGCCTGACCGGGGTGGGCCAGCGCGGGATGGCGGAACCGGCCGGCACCGACGGCAAGGGCCTGATTCTCACCGCCGGTGACCTGGATGAAGCCGTCACCGGCCTGTTGGCCAACGGGCTGGCCGCCAGCGACGTCAACGGCAACACCGTGCCGGCCGGCTTCACCCGGATCCTGGCGTTCCGCTCCGGCGTGCTGGACGGCGATGCGGACCGGTGCTACCAACGCTTCCCGTAACCACCGGCCATTGACCATACTGAATGGCTTACTGTAGCTTCTTTCACATGCGAAGCGGGTGCCGGTGGCGGGCATGAGCCCGAGCCCTGGCCCGGGCCTCAAGATCGACCGGGGGCTGCCCAACCAATTGGACCGGGTGGCCAGGGCGGCCGACGAATTGGAACGCCACGGCTATGACGGCTGCTGGGTCGGGGAGATCAACCACGATCCGTTCCTGCCGTTGTTGCTGGCCGCCGAGCACACCTCGCGGCTGGAGGTGGGCACCAGCATTGCGGTGGCGTTCGCGCGTAACCCGATGACCGTCGCCCAGGTCGGCTGGGATCTGCAGGCCTACTCGCGGGGCCGGCTCAATTTGGGCCTGGGCACCCAGATCCGGCCGCATATCGAGAAACGATTCAGCATGCCGTGGAGCCACCCGGTGCGCCGGATGCGGGAATTCGTGTTGGCGTTGCGGGCGATCTGGACGGCCTGGCAGGACGGCACCAAGCTGGGTTTCGACGGCGAGTTCTACACCCACAAGCTCATGACGCCGATGTTCACCCCCGAACCCCAACCGCACGGCTTCCCGAAGATCTTCCTCGCCGCCGTCGGCGAAGCGATGACCGAGCTGTGCGGTGAGGTCGCCGACGGCATGCACGCCCACGCCTTCACCACCCGGCGCTACCTCGCGGAGGTGACCGTCCCGGCGCTGCGGCGCGGCCTGCAGCGGACGGGGCGGGAGCGCAGCGCATTCAGCTGTCGGCGCCGGTGTTCGTGGTGACCGGCGACACCGACGCCGAACTGCAGGCCGCCGCGGCCGCGACCCGCAAACAGCTGGCGTTCTACGCGTCGACGCCGGCCTACCGGGCGGTGCTCGACCTGCACGGCTGGGGCGAGCTGCACACCGAATTGCACCGGCTGTCGCTGCGCGGCGCCTGGGACGAGATGGGCGCGCTGATCGACGACGAGATCCTCGACGCGTTCGCCGTGGTCGCACCGGCCGGGGACGTGGCCGCCAAGCTGCGCGAGCGCTGCGACGGGGTGATCGACCGCGTCCTACCGGGTTTTCTGTCCGGCGTTTCCGAGTCCACGGTGACCGCCATCGTGAACGACATGCGGACCGATGTGACCGTGTCAGGGAGGAACTGATGAGCACCCGGATTATCGATGCAGCCGCCCAGCTGTTCGCCACCCCGAAGGCCTACACCGACGAGCCGAAACTGCATGCGGCACTGCGGCATCTCCGCGGTCACGCCCCGGTGTCCTGGGTCGACGTCCCGTCCTATCGACCGTTTTGGGCGATCACCAAACACGCCGACATCATGGAAATCGAACGTAACAACACGCTGTTCACCAACTGGCCGCGCCCGGTGTTGGTGACCGCGGAAAACGATGAGCGCCAGGCCAATATCGGGGTGCGCACGCTGATCCACATGGACGACCCGCAGCACCGCGAGATGCGGGCGGTCGGCGCGGACTGGTTTCGGCCCAAAGCCATGCGGGCGCTGAAGGCCCGCGTGGACGAACTGGCCAAGATCTACGTCGACAAGATGATGGCCCAGGGCCCGGAGTGCGACTTCGTCCAAGAGGTGGCGGTGAACTATCCGCTGTATGTGATCCTGTCGCTGCTGGGCCTGCCGGAATCCGATTTCCCGATGATGCTCAAACTCACCCAGGAGCTGTTCGGCAACGACGACGACGAACTCAGGCGCGAGGTCCCGCCCGGTGAGGAGATGACGGCGCTGCTGGAAATGTTCCAGTACTTCACCGAGGTGACCGCATCACGGCGGCAAAACCCCACCGAGGACATGGCTTCGGTGATCGCCAACGCCCGGATCAACGGCGAGCCGCTGTCCGATATCGACACGGTCTCCTACTACGTGCTGATCGCCGCCGCCGGCCACGACACCACCAGCGCCACCATTTCCGGCGGCATGCTGGCGTTGCTCGAACACCCGGAGCAGCGGGAGAAGCTGCGCGCCGACCTCGGCTTGATGCCGCTGGCCGTTGAGGAGATGATCCGCTGGGTCACCCCGGTCAAAGCGTTCATGCGCACCGCCGCCGCCGACACCTCGATCCGCGGTGTCGACATCGCCGCGGGGGAGTCGGTGCTGCTGTCGTATCCGTCGGCCAACTGCGACGAAGAGATCTTCGACGACCCGTTCACCTTCGACATCGCCCGCGACCCCAATAAGCACGTCGCGTTCGGCTACGGCGTGCACTTCTGCATGGGGGCGGCGCTGGCCCGCATGGAGGTGAACAGCTTTTTCACCGAGCTGCTGCAGCGGCTGGACTCCGTCGAACTGGCCGGTGCGCCCCAGCACATCGCGACGACGTTCGTCGGCGGGCTCAAACACCTGCCGATCCGGTACTCGCTGCGGTGAGCGCCCGCCGCCCGTTCGCGGCCCGTTTGCGGGGCGCACCGCCCTGGTCACCGGCGCCGCGCCCGGGTTGGTGCAGCGCATGGCCATCCGGTTCGTGGCCCAGCACCGCGCAGCACCCGAGCAACTGGAAGGACATCCCCGATGAATCCCGTGGCGTCGATCCCGCGTTATCCCACCGACGTGACCAGCGGGTGGCTGTCGGGGGTGCTGAGTTCGCGTGGCGAGCCGGTCGAGGTGCGCGAGGTGGACGTGCGACCCGTCGGGACCGGGCAAACCGGCGCCACCTACCGGCTGTCGGTCCGCTACGCGAGCGATCCGGGCGGCCTGCCGGAGACCTTCGTGATCAAGCTGCCCGCCGGCGACGACACCGTCCGGGACCGGGTCGCGTTGGGCTACCGCAGCGAATGCGCGTTCTACGCCTCGGTGGCCGATCGGGTGAAGATCCCGGTGCCGCAGTGCTTTCACTGCGAGATCAGTGCGGACGCCGCCGACTACGCGCTGCTGCTCGCCGATGAGTCGCCGGCGACGCAGGGCGACCAGATCGCCGGCTGCGGGGAGCAGCAGGCTCGGCTGGCGGTGCGCGCCCTGGCCGGGCTGCACGGGCCCACCTGGTGCGGCCCGGAGTGGCCCACCTTCCCCGGCCTGGCGATGACGCAGCTGGATGCGGCGGGTGCCAAGGGGATGGGCGACGTCGCCCGGATGAGCGCCGACATCACCGTCGAGAAGCTCGGCGCGAAACTCGGTGCGGCCGACTGTGACACGCTCAAAGCCGCGATGGACGTGGTGACCCCGTGGGTGCTGGCGCGGCCCGAGCGGTTCAGCTTGATCCACGGCGACTACCGCCTGGACAACATGCTGTTCGTGCCGGACGGCAGCGCGATCCGGGTGGTCGACTGGCAGACGTTGGGGGTCGGCCTGCCCACCCGGGATCTCGCGTTCTTCGCCGCCACCAGCCTGGAGCCGGGGCTGCGGGCCGCCCTCGAACGGGACCTGGTGACCGAGTACCACACCGCCCTGCTGGACTACGGCGTCACCGACTACGACCGCGAAACATGCTGGCAGGATTACCGGTTCGGGGCCATCCAGGCGTTGCTGATCTCCGCGCTCGGCTTTGCTTTCGCGGTCGGCACCGACCGCGGTGACGACATGATCGTCACCATGCTGCGACGCAGCTGTCAGGCCGTCCGTGAGCTGGGGACGCTGGATCTGGTCGACACCGTCTGACGACTGTCAGATATCGTTGACACTTGTCAGCCACGCCGCGTAGGCTGGGTCGACACAGTGAGGAAGTGGGCCGTGGATCAACAACTCCCGCGCACCGCGGTCATCGGCGCCGGCATCAGCGGCCTGACCGCCGGCAAGATGCTCAACGACTACGGCGTGCCCTACACCACCTTCGAGCTGTCCGACCGCATCGGCGGCAACTGGGCGTTCGGCAACCCCAACGGGCATTCCAGCGCCTACCGGTCGCTGCACATCGACACCTCGAAATATCGGTTGTCGTTCCAGGACTTTCCGATACCCGAGCACTATCCGGCGTTTCCGCACCATTCCGAAATCAAGGCCTACCTGGACTCCTACGCCGACACCTTCGGGCTGTTGGACAACATCGAGTTCAGCAACGGCGTCGTGCACGCCCGTCGGCTCGACGGCGGCGGGTGGGAGATCGAGGACCAAGCCGGCACTACCCGGCCCTTCGATCTGCTGGTCGTCGGCAACGGGCACCACTGGGACCCGCGGCTACCCGAATTCCCCGGCACCTTCACCGGCGAAACCATCCATTCCCACCACTACATCGACCCCCAGACGCCGCTGGCGTTGACCGGCAAGCGCATCCTGGTCGTCGGCATCGGTAACAGCGCCGCCGACATCACCGTCGAACTGTCCTCCAAGGCGCTGCAGAACCGGGTCACCCTATCCACCCGGTCCAGCGCCTGGATCGTGCCGAAATACCTCGCCGGCCGCCCCGGCGACATGTTCTGGCGCACCACGCCGTATCTGCCGTTGTCCTGGCAGCGCAAGGCGCTGCAACTGGCCGCGCCGCTGCTCGGCATCGACCCGACCCTGTACGGGTTGCCGCCCGCCAACCACAAGCTGTTCGAAGCGCATCCCACCCAGTCGGTGGAGTTGCCGCTGCGGCTCGGCTCCGGGGACGTGATCCCCAAACCCAACGTCGCCCGGTTCGACGGTGCCACCGTGCACTTCGACGACGGCAGCCACGACGACTTCGACGTGATCGTCTACGCCACCGGCTACAACATCACCTTCCCGTTCTTCGACCCGGACTTCATCAGCGTCCCGGACAACCACATTCGGCTCTACAAGCGGATGTTCAAACCCGGCATCGACGATTTGGTCTTCATCGGGTTCGCGCAGTCGGTGCCGACCCTGTTCCCGTTCGTGGAGTGTCAGTCCCGGCTGCTGGCCGCCTACGCCGTGGGACGCTACGCGCTGCCCACCGTCGCGCAGATGGAGCGCGTCATCGACGCCGACCAACAGCTGCACGCCGGGCACTGCACCGATCGGCCCCGGCACACCCAGCAGGTGGACTACTTCTACTACGAACACGACATTCGGGCCCGCGAGTTGCCGGCCGGAATCCGGCGCGCCGCAGCACGATCCCGGCTGGTGGAGGTGACCCCGGCATGAGATCGGTCACCGACCGCCGGCCGCCGCAACCCGGCGACGCGCGCCGCGACGCGATCCTGGACGCGCTGGACCGCTGCCTGCAGGAGACGAGTTTCGACGCGGTCAGCCTCGCCGCGGTGGCCCGCCAGGCCGGGGTGTCCCGGTCGGCGTTCTACTTCTACTTCGAAAACAAGGCGGCCGCCGTCGCCGCCCTGATGGAGCGGATGTACGACGACACCTTCTTCGTCAACGACGTCTTCACCCTGGGCGCCGACTCCCCGCGGGCCCGCGTCCGCACCATGCTCGACGGGCTGTTCGACACCTGGGAGCGGCACCAGCACCTGTTCGCCGCGATGCTGGCGGCCCGCGGCCACAGCCCCGCGGTGCGGCAGCTGTGGGATAACGCCCGCGAGTCCTTCGTCGACTCGGTGGCCGGCATGATCCGCGCCGAACGGGCCGCCGGAGCCGCGCCCGACGGGCTGGACGCCACCGTGCTGGCCTCGGTGTTGTTGGAGTTCAACGACCGAATGTTGGAGCGGCTCACCACCGGTGGAGCGCTGACCCGTCAGCAGCTGATGGACGGGGCGGCCGCGATCTGGTTGAGCTCGGTGTACGGGCTGACGTCATGAGCCGCGCCGACGACGATGCAGCGCGCAGCATGAGGAGGAGTGGCGCTGATGAGCCCGGCCGAGGTGATGTTCGACAGCGCCGGGGTGGCGTGCAGCGGCTGGCATTTCCCCGCCGCCGGGGATCGGCTGGCCGGCCCCGCCGGTAGGCCGGCGGTGGTGATGGCGCACGGCTTTGGCGGCACCAAGGATT
>PPEA01000304.1 GCA_002967005.1 Mycobacterium talmoniae | reverse complement strand
TCTTCGAGCAACTCCACCGCGGCGCGCACCAGCGCACCGGGCAGGTCGCCGTGGTGATACGGCGCGGTCGAGGTGGACATGGTGTGACAGCCTTGTGTTGACGCTGCTTACATGGGCCCCTAATGTTAGCAGCAGGTGCGAGTAAGCGGCGCTAACATATGTGGTCGCATGCTGCGAAACGAAGGAGAGCCACCCATGACCTCACCGGTAACCATCGTGATCACCGGTGCCAGTGACGGCATCGGCGCCGTGGCCGCCCGTGCGCTGGCCGGGCCGGAGGTCGACCTCGTTGTCGTCGGCCGGTCGGCCCGCAAACTCGCGCCGGTGGCCGCCGACACCGGGGCCACCGCGCTGACCGCGGATTTCGCCCGTCTCGACGAGGTTCGCTCGCTGGCCCGACGGATCCGCGAGCACGTCGGCAAGATCGACATCCTGATGAACAACGCGGGCGGCACGTTCGCGCCGCGGCTGCGGACCGCCGACGGTCACGAACCCAACTTCCAGATCAACCACCTGGCGCCGTTTTTGCTCACCAACCTGCTGCGCGACCGGCTGGTTGCCGCGCACGGCGCCTGGTGCTGAATACCTCCAGCATCGGGAACCTGTTTGGCCGCATCGACCTGGACGATCTGGACTACCGGCGGCGGCACCCGTTCGAAATGCGCGCCTACGGGTCGAGCAAGCTGATGAACATTCTGTTCACCCGCGGCATCGCCCGACGCTGGGTTGGGGACGGGATCGTCTCGGCCGCAGTGCATCCCGGTCCGGTCGCGACGAGCTTTGGTCGGGACTCGCGCTTCGTCGGCCTGCTCTACCGCACCCCGCTGCGCCACCTGGCGGCGATCACCCCAGAACAGGGCGCCGCGCCGCTGATCGAACTGGCCCGGCGCGGCGCCGACCCGGCGATCAACGGCGTGTACTTCTCGCGGCACCGCGCCCATGGCCCGGAGAACCGGCAGGCCCACGATCCCCGGCTCATCGACGGATTATGGGCCCTCTCCGCTGATCTCGTCGGCCTGGACTGAGCCGAACGGCTGGTTGCCGAATCGATCGAGGTGCAGCACGGCTTCGATCGGCGGTCGCTGGGTGGGGCCGTAACGCCCGCGCGCCCAACCGATCGGGACGATGCACACCGGCACCATCGAGCGGGGCAACTCCAGCACCCGGCGCACCCCGGCGACCCGCCACACCGGCAGCGTTTGCAGCGAGGCGCCCAGGCCGACGGCCCGGCACGCGAGCAGCAGGTTCTGCACCGCGGGATACACCGAACCGTAGAACGAGGAGACCGACAGCTGCGGCCACCCGACCGGCCGATGCCGCAGGTTGCGCCGATAACAGGCGACCACCAGGGTCGGCAGTTCGTGGAAGTGCTCGCCCTGCCACTCGGCCACCCGCAGCTGGCGACGCATCGGCTCATCGGTGGCGTAGAACCGTCCGAATACCCGGAACAGCTTGAACATCCGTTGATAGCTGCGTACCAGCCGCCGCTTCTGCTCGGCGTCGGTGACGACGACGAACGCCCAGTCCTGGCTGTTCGAACTGGTCGGAGCCTTCAGGGCGAGCGCCAGCACCTCGCGCAGCACGTCGAAGTCGACCGGGTCGAAATGCAGCCGGCGGATCGCCCGCTGGGTGAGCATGGCCTCGGCGAGCGGCATGTTCAGCCCGGCGAGCGCCGCGGCGGAGTCGGGGGGTGTGAACGGGCCCGCACCCGAAGCGGCGGGGGTCTCGGTGATTGGCATTTGCGCCTCCGGAAGATTCAGCGTGACGGATGGGTGGCCGTGACCAGCACGGCTTGGTTGTAGGGGAAGGGGAACAGCGCGTACATCGGCCGCCACCGTCGTGGAATCAGTGGCGCGGCCTCGCGCCGGGTGGCCAGGTGCGGGCTGTCGACCTGGACCGTCTTGCCATAGTGCTGAACGTGGGCGCTGCCGCGCGCCTTGATGTTCAGCAGCCAGTCGGTTTGCGGGCCGTAGCCGGCGAGGAACAGATAGCCGCCGTCGACGGGGAACACATTGAGCGGGGTCCGGTACTGGCGGCCGGATGTGCGGCCCACGTGCTGCAGCACCGCCATTCCGGGGACCCACCCCGCCCACAGCAGGACGAGACGGTTACTGAATCGGCGATTTAGCCGGGCGACCCAACGTGGCATCGGCATGGACGTGCCTTCCTGTGATCGGCGCCGCCGGTGGCGCCCGGGGTGTGATCGGTCATGTGTTTGGCTTCTCGTTCCCTCCGTGGGGCGCATCCCCCATACTCTGATCCGCAGGTCGCCGCAGGGGGAGCCGCGTACGCGGTTCGGATGTTGACACTGCTTACAGTAATGTAAGCGGCGCGCACATGGGAAGGTTCTCGCGGCGGAGTCGGAGCTGAGGAACCCGAGGAGACGAGCTCGATGCAGGTAGAGGACGAATCCGAGGATGCCTCGTCGGATGCACCGGCCGATGATTCGCCAAGTGAGCCGCTGATCGTCGCCGCCGGGTTGGGGCTGGACGGCGAGCATGCTCCGCTGTTCTCCGGCATCGACCTGGAGCTCAGCAGGGGCTTTCACGCCATTCAGATGCCCGGTGGACCGGGGCAGGACGCGCTGCTGCTGACGCTGGCGGGACGCCTCAAGCCCAGCCGGGGCACCGTGACCGTGCTCGGCGACACCCATCCGCGCGCGATCCGCCGGCACTGCGCGATAGCGGCGTTCGCCGACATCGACGCGCTGGAGGAGTCGGTGACCGTGGAAACGGTGCTCGCCGAGCAGCGCCGCTGGCTGGCGCCCTGGTACTCGCGGGTCTCGATTCACTCCGGGCAGAACGAACTGGACGAGGTGTTCGGTGAGATTCCGGCGCCCTCGGCCAAGACGTACATCGTCGAGCTGTCCGACCTGGAGTTGTTCTTGCTCCGCATCACGTTGGCGCTGTTCTCGGATCGCCCGATCCTGGTGGTCGGCGACCTGGAGCAAGTCCGCGACAACTCGCGGCGGGAGCTGGCGGTCGGCCGGCTCGGCGCGATCGCGGCCCGGCGCACCGTCGTCGTCGGGGTGACCAACCCGCTCGGCGGTGACGCCCCCGACCACGACCTACACGATCATCGCATCCTGACTGAAGGTGACTGACGATGCTGGCTGGACTCGCATTCGGCTCGGAGATCAAGCGTTTCGGCCGTAGCCGGATGACACGCGCGGCCATTGTGGTGCTGACGCTGCTGCCGCTGGTGTACGGGGCGCTGTACCTGTGGGCCTACTGGGACCCCTTCGGCCACGTGAACAAGATGCCGGTGGCGCTGGTCAACGCCGACCGGGGTGCCGTCGTGTCCGGGCAACAGCTCAACGCCGGGGCGGAGATCGCCAAGAGCCTCACCGCCGACGGCAGCATGGACTGGCACGTCGTGGATCCCCAAGAGGCACGCGACGGGGTCGAACACGGCAAGTACTACTTCATGCTGGAGTTGCCCCCCGACTTCAGCGAAGCGATCGCCTCGCCCACCACCGGGAAACCCAAACAGGCCAAGCTGATCGCGGTCTACAACGACGCCAACAACTACATCTCGTCCAGCATCGGGCGCACCGCCACCGAGCAGGTCCTCAACGCCGTGTCGACCCGGATCTCCGGGCAGGCGGTCAATCAGGTGCTGTCGGTGGTGGTTTCCTCCGGTGCGGGGATCAAGCAGGCCGCCGACGGGGCGCAACAACTGGCCGACGGCGCGGCGCGGGTGGACGACGGCGCCGGGCAGCTGTCGGCCGGTCTGCACACCGCGCGGTCCGGCTCCGCGCAACTCGCCGCCGGGGCCAAGCAGCTCTCCGACGGCATCACCCAGGCCACCGACCCGCTGCTGGCGGTGGCGAAAGCGGTGTCGGTCATTGGCGGCAACACCGACCAGCTGCAACAGGGGGCGACCGCCCTGCAGCAGGCCAACGACCAGATCGGTGCCATCGCCACCGCCCAAGACACCGCCGCCAACTCGCTGTCGGCGGTGATCGACCAGCTGTCGGCCAGCGGGGACCCGGTGGCCCGCAGCGCCGCAGACACCCTGCGCGGCACCCAGGACCAGCTGCGCGGGCATCAGTTCACACCGCAGATCCGCCAGCAGCTCACCGACGCCGAGAACGCCGCGATCGCGATGACCGAGCCGCTGCGCACCCCCGGCAGCCCGGTGAAGTCGGCGCTCGACCAGGTCGGGAACAAAGGGCAAGACCTGACCAACAAGCTGACCCAGTTGCGCACCGGCGCCCAGCAGGTTGCCGCCGGGAGTGCCGAATTGGCAACGGGTATCGCCAAACTCGACGACGGTGCCGGTCAGCTGAAGTCGGGTACCGGCCAACTTCGGGCAGGATCGACCGAGCTGGCGACCAAACTCGCCGACGGCGCCAAGCAGGCGCCGGAGTGGACCACCCAGCAGAAGGACGCGATCGCCGACACCATCGGCGGGCCGGTTCACCTGGAAACCACCCATGAGAACGCCGCCCCCAACTTCGGCACCGGGATGGCGCCGTTCTTCCTCACGCTCGCGTTGTTCTTCGGCGCCTGGTGCTGTGGATGGTGTTGCGGCCGCTGCAAAGCCGGGCCATCGCGGCGGAGGTGACCGCGATCCGGGTAGCGCTGGCCAGCTATCTGCCCGCGGCGGCGATCGGGATAGTCCAGGCGATCATCTTGTACTGCGTGGTGCGGTTCGCCCTCGGGATGCACGCCGCGCATCCCGTCGCCATGCTGGCCTTTTTGATGCTGGTGTCCTGCGCGTTCGTTGCCGCGACGCAGGCGATCAACGCGCTCGTCGGCCCCGCGGTGGGACGGGTGCTGATTATGGCGTTGCTGATGCTCCAGCTGGTCAGCGCCGGCGGCATGTACCCGGTGGAAACCACGTCACGACCATTCCAGGTGCTGCACCACTACGACCCAATGACGTACGGGGTCAACGGATTGCGCCAGCTCATCCTGGGCGGCATCGATTTCCGGCTCTGGCAGGCGATCGCCACGCTGGTCGGCATCTGGGTGGGGGCGTTGGTGATCTCGTCGCTGTCCGCCCGACGCAACCAACTCTGGAACCTCACCCGGCTGCTGCCGGCGATCAAGATATAGGCCGGGCCTGCAGCCAGGTCCGGTAGCGGCGCAGGGCACGGCGCCGCAGGACGGTTTCCTGGGCGTAGGCGGCCAGCGGCGGAACCCCGGGGCGGGTGCGTCGGCCCTTGCCCAGGCGGCGCAGCTGATAGCGGACTCGGGCCATGCCGACGGCCGACGCTGCGGCCTTGTCCTTGATCGCGACCGGCGCGAGGGTGACCGGCAGCGCCGCCGCCGGCGCGCCACTTGTTCGGCAGATCGGGATCGACGGCCAGCGCGGTGCCCATGCCGACCAGGTCGATGCCGCCGGCGAGGACCTCTTCGGCGACCGGTCGGCGCACGATGCCGCCGGTCAGCATCAGCGGCAGCGGACTGGCGGCGGCCAGGTCCTCGGCCAGGGTGAGGAAGTACGCCTCGCGGGCTCGGGTCCGCTCGTCGGCGGGGGAGTGGCCGGTCATCGCGGGGCTTTCGTAGCTGCCGCCGGACAGTTCGACCAAATCGACCCCGAGCGGCGCCAGCAGCCCGATCACCTGCCGGGCGTCGGCGGCGTCGAAGCCGCCGCGCTGGAAGTCGGCCGAGTTGAGTTTGACGGCCACCGTGAACCCCGGCGCCACCGAAGCCCGGACGGCGCCGACGACGTCGAGCAGCAGCCGCGCCCGGTTCTCCAGGGTGCCACCCCACCGGTCGGTGCGCCGGTTGGATAGCGGCGACAGGAACTGCGACAGCAAATAGCCGTGGGCGGCGTGGATCTCCACCCCGTCGAACCCGGCCAGCTCGGCGCGCCGCGCGGTCTCGGCGAAACGCGCCACCGTCGCCTCGATCTGCTCGGCGGTCATCTCGACGGGCTGCGCCAGCCGCTTGCTGTTGCGACCGATGTCGACGCGGATCGCCGAGGGGCCCCACGCCACGCCGGGCATGTTCGCCATCACCTGCCGACCGGGGTGGTTGATCTGCATCCACACCCGCGCGCCGCCGCTGTGCGCGGCGGCCGCCCAGGCCCGGAACGGCTCCAGCGGCGAGTGCGCGTCGAGCACCACACCCGCCGGGCCGGTCAGTGCCTCGGCGTGCACCATCACATTGCCGGTGATGAGCAACCCGGCCCCGCCGGCGCTCCACCGCCGATACAGCCGAAACAGCGCCTCATCGGGCAACTGTCCGGCGCCGGCCATGTTCTCCTCCATCGCGGCCTTGGCCAGCCGGTTTCCGATGACCGACCCGTTGGGCAGGGTCAGCGGACTGAAGACGGTGACGGGCATTGGGACCTCCGGCAGGAATGTTAGCGGTGCTCACGCCAGCGTACGAGGCTAAGTAAGCAGTGTCAACATGCGCTGGTTCGGGGACGCTGGCCGCGGTGTTGACGGTGCTTACATTGGGTGGTTAGCCTGATGCGAACACCGCACACATGTCAGCGAGGGGAGGCGCCCATGTCATCGACCGAACCGGGCACCGTCGACGTCGACCTGGGGGGTCACCGGGTCCCGGTCCCCAAGGGCGGGCTGTACGACCGGTATCGGATGGACACCGATCTGGACGACGTCGCCCGCGATCCCCGGGTGAGCAGCGTGGACTTTTTCCGGCGGCTGCCCAAAACGACGGTCGAGTCCGCGATCGGGACCACGCTCACCCCGAACTTCTACTACCGCATCGCCACCGCCCGACTGGTGATGCTGGCCCGCTCCCGCGCGATCCGGGGCCGGCTACCACAAGAGTTGGCGCCGCTGGAAATTGCCCCCGGGCTCGGCATCGTCTCGGTGATGTTCTTCCGCTACGACGTGTGCGACATCGACTTCTACACCGAAGCCGCCGTCGGCATCGCGGTGCGGCCGGCACGGCACGGCCGGCTCGGGTTCGTCGACCTGGCCGCCGGGCTGGCCAACGACCAGCTGCACTCCTATGTGCTGTCGCTGCCGGTGAGCACGCAGATCGCGCAGGTTCGCGGCCACGACGGCTACGGCTTCCCCAAGTGGGTCACCGGGCTCGACGTCGACATCGACGCCCGCCGGGCCACCGCGCGGGTCGCCAACGATGCCGGCGGCACCGACCTGGCGCTGTCGGCGCCCACCCCCGCCCAGACCAGATATGCCACCGGCGAGCGTGTCTCGTCGCTGACCTCCTACACCACCATCGACGGTGCTTGGCACGCGACGCTGAGCCAGACCAACCTGCTGTCGACCGGAAGTGCGCGCTTCCCGCGCAAAATCGACCTGCGGATCGGGCAGGGCCGGATGGCCGACGACCTCCGGTCGCTGCAGCCGATCAGGACCGTGCAACTCGACGTCGCCACCGAAGCCCAACTCGCCCTGCACCTGCCGGTCCCGACGTCGGTGCCCGGCCCCCGTTAGACGGACTGGCCCGCTTCGACGATTTCGCGGGCCTCCTCCTCGGTGGCCACCGACGGCCCCGAACCCGGCAGCCGCTTGCCGGCCACCTCCGGGGTGAACCACACCGTGACCGCGCCGATCAGGCCCGCGGCCATCAGGATGTAGGCCGGCACCATCACGTTGCCGGTGCCCGACACCAGCGCCTCGGCGATCAGCGGGGTGGTGCCGCCGAACGCCGACACCGAGATGTTGAACCCGATGGCCACCGCGAAGTTGCGCACGTTGGTGGGGAACAGCGCCGGCAGCGTGGACGGCGAGGTGGCGTTGAAGCACAGCAGCGTCGCCCCGATCAGCAGCACCCCGACGAACTTCGCCGAATGCCCGGCGCCATGCCGGATCAGCAGGAACGCCGGCACCGAGCCGGCGATCAGCAGCGCACAGCCGGTCCACATGATCGGTTTGCGGCCGATGCGGTCGGACAACTTCGCCAGCGACACCACCGTCACCAGCATCAGGGCCAGCACCACCACGATCATCAGCAATCCGGTGCTGCCGCTGATCCGCCCGACCTGTTTGAAGTACGTCGGCAGGTAGCCGGTCAGCATGTAATTGGTGACGTTCTCGGCCAGCACCAAACCCATCGTGATCAGCAGGGCGGTGCGCTGTCGGACGATCGTCTGCTGGAACTGCCGCCAGCCGCCGCCACTGGGCTCCTGCTCGCTCATCTGCTCGTAGGCCGGCGATTCCTCGATCCGCAACCGCATATACAGCGCGATCAGGGCCAGCGGCACCCCCAGCAGGTACGGGATCCGCCAGCCCCAGCTGAGCATGTCGGCGATGGGCACCTGGGTCTGCAGCCCGGTCACCACCGCCGCGCCCACCACGTAGCCGCTGAGCGTGCCCAGCGGCAAAAACCCGGCCATGGCGCCGCGGCTGCGGTCCGGGGCGTGTTCGCTGACGTAGGTCATCGCGCCGACGTACTCCCCGCCGGTGGAGAAGCCCTGCAGGACACGGGTGACGATGAGCAGCACCGGCGCCCAGATGCCGATGCTCTCGTAGCCGGGCAGCAACCCGGTCACCGTGGTGCCGATCGCCATCAGGGTGACCGTCATGACCAACACCTTTTTGCGGCCGATGCGGTCGCCGAGCGAACCGAACACGATCCCGCCGAACGGCCGCACCGCGAACGCCGCCGCCAGCGTGCCGAAGGTGGCGATCAAGCCGACGGCGCTGGAACTGTCCGACGGGTAGAAGACCTGCGCGATCGTGGTGGCCAGGAAGCCGTAGATGCCGAAGTCGTACCACTCCATGAAGTTGCCGATCGCGGTGCCCGCGATCGATCGACGCATGGCCGCCGGATCAGAAACCCGGATCTCGTCGCGGGTCCACATCCGTCGGTGAGTGGGGTCATCGCTGTCCCGTCGGCTTGTGGTAGCCACCGCTCGACGGTACCAATTGCCCAGGGCCGTCTTCGGCACGTCATTTTTGCGGTGCCGACACGGCGGGCCACCGCTGGCCCCAATTCCTCGGCGCGGCAGCCGAATACCGCACCGAGCACGTCGGCCTCCGCGCGGGAAGGCGGCGCCCACTACGATGTCTGGATGCGCAGGCTCATGGCCGTCCCCGCTGTGGTGGGCGTCGTCGTCGCCGTCATCGCCGGCTGCTCCTCGACCTCCTCGCCACCGACGTCGTCGTCGCGGTCCTCGTCCACGTCGTCCGCGGCGCCGGCGTCGGCGTCCTCGCCGTCGGCGACGTCGTCGTCCTCCGCGTCGTCGTCGTCGAAGCAGGCCGACGACCCGCTGCCGGACCCGGCGGCGTTGCTCAAGGAGTCCAGCAAGAGCACCAAGGACCTCAAGAGCGCGCACCTGGCGCTGTCGGTGACCGGCAAGATCGCGGAGATGCCGGTCAAAACGCTGGGCGGCGAGCTGACCACCCAGCCCGGCGCCGCGGCCCAGGGTGACGCCAAGATCACCATCATGGGCGCCGACGTCGGCATCAAATTCGTCGAGTTCGACCGCCGCATGTACGCGTCGCTGCCCGGGGGTGCGTGGCGCGATTACGGGCCCACCTCCCAGGTGTACGACGTGGCCGCGATCCTGAACCCGGACACCGGGCTGGCCAACCTGCTCTCCGATTTCATCGACCCCAAGGCCGAGGCCCGCGAAACCGTCGACGGCCAGGAGACCATTCGGGTCTCCGGCAAGGTCACCGCCGACGCGGTGAACAAGATCGTGCCGCTGGATGCCAGCAAAAAGATGTCGACGACGGTGTGGATCCAGGAGAGCGGGGACCACCAGCTGGTCAAGGCCAAGCTGGAGCCGAGCAAGGACAACGCGATCGAGATGGTGCTGTCCAACTGGAACGTACCGGTCACCATCGACAAGCCGACCACCGGACCGTGACCGCGGAGTAGCCCGCGGCGCCGGTTATCCCCAGTCGCCATTTCTTCCACAGCCGGCCCCGATTCCGGCGGCCGCCCCGACCGCGGTGTCGGGTGTTCGCGGCTCAATGAGGGCAGCACCGGCGGATCGCCCGCCGCACCCAGGAAGGAATTGAGCCATGTTCGAAACTCCGCTGACCGTGATCGGCAACATCGTCAACGACCCCATTCGCCGCGGGGTGGGCGACCAGGAGGTGATGAAGTTCCGGGTCGCCAGCAATTCGCGGCGCCGCGGCCCCGACGGGACGTGGGAACCCGGCAACTCGCTGTTCGTCACCGTCAACTGCTGGGGCCGGCTGGTCACCGGGGTGGGGGCGTCGCTGCGCAAGGGCTCGCCGGTGGTGGTGGTCGGCCACGTCTACACCAGCGAATACGAGGACAAAGAGGGTATTCGCCGCTCCACGCTGGAGCTGCGCGCCACCTGCGTGGGCCCCGACTTGTCCCGCTGCGCGGCGCGGGTGGAGAAGCTGGTCGCCGCCGGGCCGGACAGCGTGCCGGCCAGCCCCGCCGAACCGGTCGCCGGCACCGCGGACGGCGAGACCGGTGACCCCGATCACGCCGTCAGCGACGACTCCGGGGCGGGGCTGTCGCTGTCGGCGTAGCGCCGGGCAGCCGTGCCGCGCCGAGCCCCTAGGATGGTCCCCGAGCAATCAAAGACCAGGAAGGCAACAACCGCGGCATGGCTGAATACATCTACACGATGCGGAAGGTCCGCAAGGCGCACGGCGACAAGGTCATCCTTGACGACGTCACGCTGAGCTTCCTGCCTGGAGCCAAGATCGGCGTGGTGGGCCCGAACGGGGCCGGCAAGTCGAGCGTCTTGCGGATCATGGCCGGCCTGGACAAACCCAACAACGGCGACGCGTTTTTGGCCAACGACGCCACCGTGGGCATCCTGCAGCAGGAGCCGCCGCTGAACGAGGACAAGACCGTCCGCGGCAATGTCGAGGAGGGTCTGGGCGACATCAAGGTCAAGCTGGACCGGTTCAACGAGGTCGCCGAGCTGATGGCCACCGACTACACCGACGAGCTGATGGAGGAAATGGGTCGGCTGCAGGAGGAGCTCGACCACGCCGACGCCTGGGACATCGACTCCCAGCTGGAGCAGGCGATGGACGCGCTGCGTTGCCCGCCGCCCGAGGAGCCGGTCACCAACCTGTCCGGCGGGGAGCGCCGCCGGGTGGCGCTGTGCAAGCTGCTGTTGAGCAAGCCCGACCTGCTGCTGCTGGACGAGCCCACCAACCACCTCGACGCCGAGAGTGTGCAGTGGCTCGAGCAGCACCTGGCCAGCTACCCCGGGGCGATCCTGGCGGTCACCCACGACCGGTACTTCCTGGACAACGTGGCCGAGTGGATTTTGGAGCTCGACCGCGGGCGCGCCTACCCGTATGAGGGCAACTACTCCACCTACCTGGAGAAGAAGGCCGAGCGGATCGCGGTGCAGGGCCGCAAGGACGCCAAGCTGCAAAAGCGGCTGCAGGAGGAGCTGGCCTGGGTGCGGTCGGGCGCCAAGGCCCGGCAGGCCAAGAACAAGGCCCGGTTGCAGCGCTACGAGGAGATGGCCGCCGAGGCCGAGAAGACCCGCAAACTCGACTTCGAGGAGATCCAGATCCCGACCGGCCCGCGGCTGGGCAACCAGGTGGTGGAGGTCGACCACCTCGACAAGGGGTTCGGCGGCCGCACCCTGATCAAGGATCTGTCCTTCACGCTGCCGCGCAACGGCATCGTCGGCGTGATCGGCCCCAACGGGGTCGGCAAGACGACGCTGTTCAAGACCATCGTCGGGCTCGAGCAGCCCGACAGCGGCACCGTCAAGGTCGGCGAGACGGTCAAGCTCAGCTACGTCGACCAGAGCCGGGCCGGCATCGACCCGAAGAAGACGGTGTGGGAGGTCGTCTCCGACGGGCTCGACCACATTCAGGTCGGGCAGAACGAGATCCCGTCGCGGGCCTACGTGTCGGCGTTTGGGTTCAAGGGCCCCGACCAGCAAAAGCCGGCCGGGGTGCTGTCCGGTGGGGAACGCAACCGGCTCAACCTGGCGCTGACCCTCAAAGAGGGCGGCAACCTGATCCTGCTCGACGAGCCCACCAACGACCTGGACGTCGAGACGCTGAGCTCGCTGGAGAACGCGCTGGAGAAGTTCCCCGGCTGCGCGGTGGTGATCTCCCACGACCGCTGGTTCTTGGACCGCACCTGCACCCACATCCTGGCCTGGGAGGGTGACGCCGACAACGAGGCGAAGTGGTTCTGGTTCGAGGGCAACTTCGGCTCCTACGAGGAGAACAAGGTGGAGCGGCTGGGTGTGGAAGCCGCCCGCCCGCACCGAGTGACCCACCGGCGGCTGACCCGGGACTAATCTGGTCCGCGGTGACAGGGCTGGTGTGCGGGAGGGACGGTCAGCGTGACAGTTGATGCGCAGTGGACACCATCCACCCCGCCCGCCGACATCCCCCGCTGGGTGACGCTGGCCTACACCGCCACCTACCGGGGCCCGCACAGCGAGGCCCCCGAAGCCGACACCCAGCCCGACGACACCGTCGCCATCCAGCGCAGCGCCGTCATGGCGGTGACGCCGGCGATGCTGGGCGCGCACTGCCGGCTGGCGCAGCACCGCCCCGCCGGGGACAGCAAGGTCGCCGTCTACGCCGCCGACGACCCGGGTGGTTTCGGCCCGGCGCTGCAGGTGATCACCGAGTACGGTGCGCCGCTGATGGATTCCCTGGCGGTGCTGCTGCACCGGCTGGGGGTGGCCTATGTGGGCATCATGAACCCGGTGTTCACGGTGCGCCGCGACCCGGCCGGCCAGCTGCTCAGCGTCGCCCCGAAAACCGACGAGCGCGGAGGCGGCGGCGCGATGAGACCTGGATCCACATCCGGCTGGCGCCGTCGGTGGACCAGAAGGCGCTGGCCGAGGCCGGCCGGCTGCTGCCCGATGTGATGGCCGACGTTCGGCAGGTGGCCGCCGACACCACGGCGATGAC
>PPEA01000303.1 GCA_002967005.1 Mycobacterium talmoniae | reverse complement strand
ACCATCGACGAACTCCGCGCCGCCGGCGGACGTTTTCGACGAGTTCTGGCGGCAGCAACACGACGCCGCCGAGTGGCGCATCCTGGCCGATTAGCTCAGCACTGCGCTTCGATCTGGAAGCTGGCCGCCTTGGCCCGGTCCGGGTGATCGGGGTCGGTGCCTTCGGCGGTGCCGGTGATGGTGTAGGTCGAGCCGCCGAACGTGGCCTGCGCTTTGCCGACCCCCGCGTTCGCCACGCCGCGGAACCCGTTGAAATTGTCGATGTCGACGGTCTGCGGGATCGGCTTGTCGGGCTCGAGCTCCAGCAGCGCCCGCACCCGTCCGGGCGCCACCCCGATCTCCACCGTCAGCAACGACTGCACCTGGGTGCACGAGATCGCGTGGGAGGTACGGCTGTTGCCGTCCACGGTGATCCGCGCGGTTTTCTGCGGCAGCGATTTGGACGGCCCGTAACAGCCCGAGCCGGCGAACGCCACACCGGCGATCAGCGTCGCCGCGACGAACCGGTTACCCATCGGCCCACCTCCTACCGTGTTTTCGCGATGATGTCGGTGGCGAACCGTTCGATGTGCGGGCGGTAGCGTTCGGGGTGCTTGCCCGACAGCACGTCCTCGGCCCCGGCCCACGGACTGCACATCACCGCCGTGATACCGATGTCCTCGGCCCGCTTGAACAAGTCCGGGGACGGCGTTTCGCGCAACGCCAGCATGATCTCGAACGGTTCGCGGTCCCGGCCGTATTCGCGCCGCAACGCGTGCAGCCGGGTCACATAACCGACCGCCTCATCCCACGGGTAGGCCGCGCCGACCCAGCCGTCGCAGCGGCGCGCGGCCCGCCGCAACGCGGCCTCGGACTCGCCGCCGCACAAAATCGGCACCGGCGCCTCGGGGTGCGGCTCGATCATCAGCTCCGGAACCTGGTAATACTCGCCGTCCCACGACACCCAGCCGCCGCGCCACAGCGCGCGCAGCGCGGGGATCATCTCGTCGAGCCGCCGGCCCCGCGTCGCGAAATCCTGGCCCAACAGCTCGTATTCCTCACGCATCCAGCCGATCCCGGCCGCCAGGGAGACTCGGCCCCCGGACAGCACCGACGCGGTGGCCACCTGCTTGGCCACCTCCAGCAGCGGGCGGGCCGGGGCGATGTAGACGGCGTTGGTGAACCGCAGCCGGCGGGTCACCGCGGCCATCGCGCCGATCAACACCCAGGAGTCCGGCCAGGCCGTCTCCGGGGACCACATCGGTTTGCCGGTGGGCGACGGGTACGGCGAGGTCAGCTCCCGCGGGTAGATCAGATGATCCGAGCAGGTGATGCCGTCGAAGCCGGCCTCGTCGAGCAGCCGCGCCACCAGCGGCGCCTCCGCGGTCTTCATGAACGCGGTGCCCGACCAGAACTTCATAACCCGGCCGGCCCGTTGACAAACCAGACGTTCTCTTCGACCAGATTGCGGCTGCGCCACCCGTCGCCGGTGCGCACCAGCTGGTGGTGGTAGTAGCCGCCGCAGTAGCTGAGCCCGTCGACGCCGGGCAGCTGCATCGGGTTGTAGAACATCGCCCGCACCCGCGCGGTGTCGCCGTCGACCTCGCTTTCGATATTGGTGATGTAGTGCATGCTCATCTCGATCGCGGCGAACCCGGCGGACAGCCAGTCGGCGACCTCGTCGCGGGGCCCGGCGATCGCCCCCGCCGAGGTGTAGTCGATGACGGCGTCGTCGGTGAACACCGACCGGTACAGGGCCCAGTCCTTGGTGTCCACCGCCCGGGCGTAGCTGGCCAGCAACGCCGCAATGGCCAGCTGGTCGCCGATCCGCTGGACGTCCACGGCGTTACTCGGGCAACCCGATGGTCTTGGATTCCAGGTATTCCAGGAAACCCTCGGCGCCGTTGCGCCGGCCCAGCCCGCTTTGTTTGGTGCCACCGAACGGGCTGGTGATCCCGAAATGCGACTTGCCGTTGATGGTGACATTGCCGGTGCGCATCCGCTGCGCGACGCCCAGCGCGCGGTCGACGTCGACCGACGACACCTCACCGGACAGGCCGTAGATGGAGTTGTTGGCGATCGCGATCGCCTCGTCGTCGCCGTCGTAGCCGGTGACGGTCAGCACCGGGCCGAAGATTTCCTCCTGCGCGATCCGGGCGTCCGGGTCGACGTCGGACAGCAGCGTCGGCGCCACGTAGTACCCGGTGGGCAGCTGCTCGGGGACGCCGCCGCCGGTGACGACCGTGGCACCGGCCGCCACCCCGGATGCGATGAGCCCCAGCACCTTTTGGCGTTGCGTCTCGCTGATCTGCGGGCCCTGCATCTTGCCCGGATCCCACGGATCGCCGACCGGGAAGGCTTCCATGCTGGCCTTGAGGATCTCCAGGCCTTCGTCGTAGCGGCTGCGCGGCAACAGGATCCGGCTGGGCAGAATGCAGCTTTGGCCGCTCATGACGCACGCCATCATCGCCGCCATCGGCAGCGCCGCACCCAAATCGGCGTCGTCGAGCACGATGTGCGCAGACTTGCCGCCCAACTCCAGCAGCGTCTTTTTCACCGTCGCCGCGCCGGCGGCCAGGATCGCGCGCCCGGTGGCCGTCGACCCGGTGAAGGTGATCATGTCGACGCGCGGGTCGGCGGCCAGCGCGGCCCCCACCTCGTTGGCGTTGGAGACCACCACGTTGAAGACCCCGGCGGGGATGTCGGTCTCCTCGGCCACGATGCGGCCCAGCTCGCTGCCCGACCACGGGGTGAGCTGCGCGGGTTTGAGCACCACGGTGTTGCCGGCCATCAACGCCGGGACGGTCTCGGCGATGTTGAGGTACAGCGGCACATTCCACGGCGTGATCGCCCCGACCACGCCGACCGCGTCGTAATGGATCTTGCGGCGGGCCGGGCCCAGCTGGGTGGGGTGTACCCCGGTGTCGACCAGGTACGCGAAGTCCTTGCCGTGGTTGGCCCAATGCCCGACTTCGGCGATCGGATCCTCAATCTGGCTGCCGGTCACAGAGATCGGGCAGCCCACCTCGGTCACCAGAATCCGGCGCAGCCGCTCTTTGTTTCGGGTCAACGCCTCCTGCAGCTGGGTCAGGCAGTGGTAGCGGAACGCCACGTCGCGCGACCACTCGGTGGTGTCGAACGCGCGCCGGGCGGCGGCGACCGCCCGGTCCATATCCGCGGTGGTGCCGTCGGTGGCCTGCCCGACGACCTCTTCGCTGGCCGGGTGGACGACGTCGAATTTGGCGTCGGTCGCGGTGTGCTGCAGCTCGCCGTCGATGAGCATCCGCTCCTCGCCGGCTAACACCCCGGTGTCGCTTTGCACGTCGGTCATCGCGGTTCCGCTCCTCGGCCATCGGTCACCAGCTGGCCCCCTAGCTTTACAAATTATCGATTCAGTGTCACCCCTTTCGGGTGATCCGGTGCCGGGACGGCGGGTCAGGCCGGTTCGAACTTCGAGATCAGCCAGGTGTCGCCGACCTTCGCCAACCTCACCAACACGCTGCTGGCCGCCACCGACGGGCCGGGCTTGTCCTTGCTGGTGGTGGTCTGATTGACGAAGACCAGCACGGTGGCCGAATCGGGATCCAAGTCCGCGACCGCCGCGCCGACGACCGCGGCGGTGATGTGCACCGACTTGTCCTTGGCCGCCGGCGCGATGATCTTGCGGGTGTAGTCGTCGTAGGAGGACAGGAAGTCGCCGGTCAGATGCGACTTGGCGGCGTTGACGTCGGCGTCGACCGTGTCGGGGGAGAAGGACAGGATCGCCACCATGCCGTCGGAGGCGGCCCGCACCGCCGCGTGCGCGACGGCCTCGTCGGTGCGTTGGTCGGTGCGGTACCAGCCGAAATACAGCCACGCCGTCAGGCCGGCCGACGCCAGCAGCAGCGCGATCAGCACGGTCGGAACGACTTTCAGCTCGATCCGCCGACTCGACAGCGGCCGGCGGGGTTCGCGCTGCGTCTGGCCGGTCACGACACCATCTCGACCTTCGACACCTTGTACTGATCACCGTCGCGGGTGACCGTCATCCGCATCCGCCAGGCCCGCGGCTCCTCTTGGGCGCCCGCGGCATTGGTGACGTTCGAGGTCGCCGACACCAGCACCACCGCGGCGTCTGTGCTCATCGACTCCACCGCGACCGCGGTCACCGTGCCCTCGGTGACCACCTTGGACTGCTCGACCACCGCGGTGAAATCGTCGGCCCGCTTGGTGAAGTCGTCCTTGAACTCCCCGGTGGCGTTGTCGAGCACCCGCTGCACGTCATCCTTGGCGTGGGTGTAGTTGAACGAGGTCAGGTTGATCAGTTCCTGCTTGGCGGCGGCGGCGAACGCGGCCGTCTGCGCCCGGTGGTGGGCGGCGGCGTGGTGGTGCCAGCCCAGGTAGGCGCTTGACGCCAGCAAACCGCAGATGACGGCGAGCGCGGCGGCGGTCAGCGCCGTCGACACCCATGCCGGACGGCGCTTGGGTGCCGGCTCGGCAACCTCGGGGTCGTCGGTGTCGGCGGCGTCCTCGGGCTCCGCGGTATCCGCCGCTTCGGCGTCCTCAGCCACGCAGGCCCACGCTCGTCAACGTCATTATCGACTGCACTCCGGTATCTTTTACGGTATCGCTCGTTGCTAGCATCGCAGACACTCGAACTCCGATGAGGACCGATCAGCAACATGACCGCCGTCGATTCCCCCGAAAACATACTCTTCGCCTCGACCGCGCAGGCGTTTCTGCAGCAAGAGGCGCCGCTGAGCAAAGTGCGGGCGCTGCACGCCGCGGGGATCTCCTTCGACCGGCAGTGGTGGCGTCGCATCGCCGAACTGGGCTGGACCGGTCTGCTGGTGCCCGAGGAGTTCGGCGGGGGCAGCGTCTCGGGCAACGGGGTCGCGGACCTGGCCATGCTCGCCGAGCGGATCGGCGCCACGGTGGCGCCCGGACCGCTGTACCCGGTCAGCACCGTGCTCGCCGGGCTGTGCGGCGGCCCCGATCCGCAACCGCACGCCGCCACTATCGGTGCGCTGGTTTCCGGCGACACGGTGGCGTCCTGGGCGGTCTACGAACCGGGCCGCGGCTGGGCGCCGCTGGAGCCGTCGGTCACCGCCACCCGCACCGCCGCCGGCTACCGCATCGACGGGGTCAAGGACCGGGTCGAGGCGGGCGCCGACAGCGAGGTGCTGTTGGTGGTGGCCCGCTGCGACGGCGCGGTGCGGCAATTCCTGGTCCCGACGAACGCGCCGGGCGTGCGGATCGAGCCGCAGCAGTGCATCGACCTGGTCAAGCAGTACGCTCGGGTGCAGTTCGACGGGGTGAGCGTCGAGCCCACCGCGGCGGTCGGCGGCGTCGACGACACCGCCGCGCTGATCGAGCGGCAAAGCCAGATCGCCCAGGTGCTGCAGTGCGCCGAGGTGGTCGGCGTCTTGGACACGGTGTTCGGCTTCACCGTCGACTGGGCTCGGGATCGGCACACCTTCGGCCGGCCGCTGGCGTCGTATCAGGCGCTCAAACACCGCTTCGCCGATATGAAGATGTGGCTGGAGGCCTGCCGGGCCACCACCGCGGCCGCGGTGGCCGACATTGCCGCGCGCGCACCACAAGCCGGGCGCTCGGCCAGCGTCGCCAAGTCGTATGTGGGGGAGATGGCCACGCCGATCGTGCAGGACTGCATCCAGCTGCACGGCGGTATCGGCGTCACCTGGGAGCACGACCTGCACCTGTATCTGCGCCGAGTCACGTTGTACCGCTCCATGTTCGGCACCCCCGAGGAGCACAACCTGCGGGTGTATGCCGACGCCGAAGCGGGGAGGTCGGTGCGATGACCGAATCGGTGGAGCAGTTCGCGGCCCGGGCCAAAGCCTGGCTGGCGGAGAACATGCCGCGCATCGATCCCGCCGCGCCGCCGGTCGCCGACCGGGACGACGAACGCTGCTGGCAGCGCGCCCGGGAACTGCAAAAACGGCTGTACGACGGCGGTTTCGCCGGGATCTGCTTCCCCCGCGAGTACGGCGGGCTGGGCTTGGACCACCCCTATCAGCGCGCCTTCGACGCCGCGAGCCTCAGCTATGAGATGCCGCTGATCCTCAACACCCCGACGTTCACCATCTGCTGCGCCACCCTGCTCGACACCGGCAGCGAGGAGCAAAAGCGGCGCCACATTCATGCCGCGTTGCGCGGCGACGAGGTGCTGGTGCAGTTGTTGTCCGAACCCAGCGGCGGATCGGATCTGGCCGGGGTGATCACCCGGGCCGAGCGCCGCGGCGACCGCTGGGTAATCACCGGGGCAAAGACGTGGAGCACCAGCGCATTCGCCGCGGACTACGGGCTGTGTTTGGCCCGCACCAACTGGGAGGTGCCCAAGCATGAGGGGCTGACCATGTTCCTGGTGCCGATTAACCATCCCGGAATCACGTTGCGGCGCATCACCCAACTCAACGGGTCCACCGAGTTTTGCGAGGAGTTCCTCGACGGCGTCGACGTCGGCGACGACGCGGTGGTCGGGGAGGTGGACCACGGCTGGGCGGTGGCGTCGCGGCAGCTGTATCACGAACGCCGCGCGGTGGGGCAGGGCTCGGAGTTCGCCAGCGGCACCGGCAGCGAGGGCGGCCGGTCCACACCGGTCGACTATGTGGCGCTGGCGGAAAAGACC
>PPEA01000302.1 GCA_002967005.1 Mycobacterium talmoniae | reverse complement strand
CGGGTCGACGCCCGCGGCGGCCAACGCCGCCCGGTAGGCCTGGACCTGCGCGGACCGCGACGGCATGGTGATGGTCGGGGTGCGGCCATCGTTGTTCAGGGCGGTGCCGCGCACCACCGCCAGGATCCGGTCACCGTCGCGCAACGCATCCGGTAACCGCTTGAGCAACACCACCGCGCACCCTTCGCCGGACACAAACCCGTCCGCGGCAACGTCGAAGGCGTGGCACTGTCCGGTCGGCGACAGCATCCCGCCCGCCGAGCCGGAGGCGAATTTTGCGCGGGTCCAGCGCCACCGCGGCCCCGCCGGCCAGGGCGAGGTCGCACTCGCCGTCGCGCAGGCTGTGGCAGGCCATATGCACGGTGACCAGGCCCGAGGAGCAGGCGGTGTCGACGGTGATCGCCGGACCGTGCAGGTCCATGGCGTACGCGACCCGGCCCGAGGCCATGGAAAAATTGTTGTCCAGGAATCCGTAGGGCCCCTCCAAGGTGTTGGCATCGGCGGCCACCAGGATGTAGTCGCCGTGCGTCAAACCCAGGTACACCCCGGTCCGCGAACCGGCCAGGCTGAATGGGCTTACACCGGCGTGCTCCACTGCCTCCCAACAGGTTTCCAGCAGCAACCGGTGCTGCGGGTCGATGACGGCGGCCTCGCGTTCGTTCATCCCGAAGAACTCGGAATCGAAGCCGGCCACGTCGTGCAGGAACGCGCCCCACTTCGACACCGACCGCCCCGGCACCCCGGGTTCGGGGTCGTAGTACTCCTCGGCGTCCCAGCGGTCGGGCGGGATCTCGGTGACCAGGTCGTCGCCGCCAAGCAGCGCGTCCCACAGCTGTTCTGGGGAGTCGATGCCGCCGGGAAGGCGACAGGCCATGCCCACCACGGCCACCGGAGTCCCCGCGGGCGAACCATCGACTAACCCGGAGGTCGACGCCGCATCGTCCACGGTCTCGAATGAAGCCATTGGCCCTCCTGCAGCAAACATGGCGCACTGGCTCCGGCCGCTACTAGGCAATACCTTGACGCTCGGAATAACGGTATTTCACTCCCGCCGAGTTGTCCCAAAATCCGAACAATCCGTCCGGATGCGCCGATGGAGCGGCGACGGCGGCGGTAATCTCATGCCCGTGGCTGGAACGTCCATTTTGGCCCTACTGTCGGAACGCGCCGGCCTGCAGCCCGATGACACGGCGTTCACCTACATCGATTACGAGCAGGATTGGTCGGGGATTGCCGAACACCTCACCTGGTCGCAACTGCACCGCCGGACGTTAAATGTCGCGGAGGCGCTGCGCGGGTGCGCCTCGACGGGCGACCGGGCGCTGCTATTGGCCCCGCAGGGGCTCGACTACATCGTGGCGTTCTTCGGCGCGTTGCAGGCGGGCCAGATCGCCGTGCCGCTGTCGGTTCCGTTGGGGGGCGTCAGCGATGAGCGCGTCAGTTCGGTGCTGCGTGACGCCTCGCCGTCGGTCATTCTCACCACGTCGGCCGTCGCCGGCACGGTCGCCGCGTACCTGAAGTCGCAGTCGGCGAGCTCCGCACCCACCGTCGTCGAGGTCGACCGGCTGGACCTCGACGCGTCGGTGCGATCGGGTGCCGGCGGCGCCGATCTTCCGCGCACCGCGTATTTGCAATACACGTCCGGGTCGACCCGTCAGCCGGCCGGCGTCATGGTGTCGCACCGAAACTTGCTGGCCAATTTCGAACAGGTAATGGCGGCCTTCTTTGCGGAGTATGGAAAAGTCCCGCCGCCAAACACGACGATTGTGTCCTGGCTGCCGTTCTATCACGACATGGGTTTGTATCTGGGGGTGTGCGGGCCGGTTCTGACCGGACTTCCCACCGTGCTGGCCAGCCCGGTCGCGTTCCTGCAGCGACCGGCCCGCTGGATGCAATTGCTGGCGAGCAATAGTCGGGCATACTCGGCGGCGCCGAACTTCGCCTTCGAATTGGCGGTGCGAAAGACGTCGGACGAGGACATGGCCGGGCTTGATCTGGCGGACGTGTTGGTGATCGCGACCGGTAGCGAACGGGTCCACCCGGCGACGCTGCAGCGCTTCACCCAGCGGTTCGCCCCGTTCAACCTGCGCGAGGCGGTGCTGCGTCCGTCGTACGGGCTCGCCGAGGCGACGGTGTATGTGGCGACGCGCGCGGCGGGTGGGTCACCGGAGATCGTGCGCTTCGATGCCGAGAAGCTGACCGCCGGGACCGCGGTGCGCTGCACCGACGGGGGTGGAACCCCGCTGGTCAGCTATGGGATGCCGGAGTCCCCGATGATCCGCATCGTCGATCGTGAGACGTGCCGGGAGTGCCCGGCGGGAACCGTCGGCGAGGTGTGGGTGCACGGCGACAACATCGCCCTGGGCTATTGGGAGAAACCCGAGGAGACCGCGAACACGTTCGGCGGCAGGCTCGTTGCGCCGTCTTCGGGCACCCCGGAGGGGCCCTGGCTGCGCACCGGGGACTCCGGATTCGTCTTCGACGACGAGCTGTTCATCATCGGCCGGATCAAGGACCTGCTGATCGTGTACGGGCGCAACCATGCCCCCGACGACATCGAGGCGACCATCCAGGAGATCACCGGGGGCCGGTGTGCGGCGATCGCGATTCCCGGTGAGGGCACCGAGCAGCTGGTCGCCATCATCGAAGTCAAGAAGCGGGGTGAGCCCCAGGAGGCGGCGGCCAAGCTCACCGCCGTCAAGCGCGACGTCACCTCGGCGATCTCCAACGCGCACGGTCTTAGCGTCGCGGATCTGGTTCTGGTGGCGCCGGGTTCGATTCCGATCACCACCAGCGGCAAGGTCCGGCGCGCCACGTGCGTCGAGCAGTACCGGCAGGGTCAGTTCGCCCGGGTGGATGGGTAGGGGAGCCCGTCGCTTCGCGCCCGCCGTCGCGGTTCGCTACCCAGCCGCGAGATGGAAACCAGGTAGCCGCGACAGCGACACGTTGCGGACAGCCACACCGGTCACACCAGCACCGTCTCTCGACCATGACATGTGACGGAATCGGATGTCGTATGTGATACCACCAGTCGCGGCGGCCCGATCGGTGGTGCCGCGACGCGTTATGCGGGGCCGCCTCGGACAGCGAAATGGGCACAAGAACGGGTTGATATCAGCGGCGATATCCAATTCGACAAGGCACTATCCCTCCGGGCAGCGACTGGTGATGCACGTGTGAACCGTGAGGGCACACTCCCCGCCACCGAAGCATCCGCGCCGCCGCGAAATCTCGTCCAGCCGACGCTGCACGTCCTCGGTGAAGTAGATCGTTGTCTTCTTCACGATGCCACCGGCGTCCGCTTCTGTACGAAAGTAAGATCAAATTGTACAATTTGTGGCGTGGCAACGATGAACGTCAGCGCGGCGCGGGAACGCCTACCGGAGGCGATCGAGACCGCGCGAACCCAGGCGGTGTTCTTGGAGCGCTATGGGCAGCCCGCCGCGGTGCTGGTGAGCCCGGAGCGTTACGAACAGATGATGACCGCGCTGGAAGATGCTGAGGATGTCGAGGCATTCGATGCCGCGATGGCCGAAGAGGGACCGAATATCCCCTGGGAGCAAGTTAAGGCCGATCTCGGCTGGACATGACGGCCTACCGCATCGAGCTGCGTCCGGCCGCAGTCCGAGCTTTACGGAAGCTAGACCCGCAGGTGCGGCGCCGGATCCAAGGTGCTATCGCGCTGCTCGCCCAAGATCCACGCCCGCCCGGTGCGCGTGCCCTCCGGGATCGACCGGGCCTACGGGTTCGGGTGGGCGATTACCGCATCCTCTACACCGTCCACGACGACGTCCTCCTGGTCGTAGCCGTGCGGCTTGGCCACCGGCGCGACATCTACGAGCACTAAGGCGTGTCGAACAACTGGCAGTGGTTGATCCCGCCGTTGAGATTGCGTCTACGGTTGTGCATTTGCCGTCGGCGAGAATCTCGTCGACGCGCTCCGCAGTGTCCGAGTGTCCGCTGGCGCCAAGGGCGCGCGGCTTGCGGGGCGGACGCTCATCGTCGGCGATCAGCTTCTTCACGATGCCACCATGGCATACCCGTCAGACGAATTTCGGCGCCCGCAGCAGCGCTGGGGTGTTTTGGACCGCTAAATGTAGCGGGTATTACCCGGAGCCGATGGTGATCTCGAGGTGCTGGCCGCAGGCCCGGGCCACCCCGTCGAGGGCTTCGACGTCGGGGGCGAGGGTGCCGTCTTCCCAGGCGTTGACGGTGGCTTGGCTGGTGCCTAGGGCGCGCGCGAGGTCGGCTTGGGTGATGTCGGCTTCGATGCGGGTGCGGTAGACGAGATGGGCGAGTTCAGCAGCCCAGTCGGCGTGGGTCGGCGGGGCGGCGGCGTGAGTAGTCATCGCGCTTCCCTTAGTTGCTGATAAGTGCCGGACATCACCAATCTACACCCGCTGACCTCGGTGCGGAGGTGATCGCCGGACCGCGTAATGCGGCCGCGGTGTTAGCCGCCGCGGGCGGCGACCAGCGCCGAGCGGTTGATTTTGGTGGCCGCGGTGCGCGGGATCTCGTCGACGAACTCGACGGTTTTGGGCACCTTGTAGCCGGCCAGCCGGCCCTTGGCGAACGCGATCACCTGCTGTTCGGTCAGCGCCGGGTCGGCCGGTTGCACCACCGCGTGCACCCGGCGGCCCCAGTGCGGGTCGGCCAGCCCGATGACCACGACATCGACGATGGCGTCGTGGTCGGCCAGCGCCGATTCCACCTCCGCCGGAAACACGTTGGCGCCGCCGGTGATGATCATGTCGGAGCGGCGGTCGGCGATGTAGAGGTAGCCGTCGGCGTCCAGGTGGCCGACGTCGCCGCCGGAGCGGAACCCGTCGGGGGTCGACGGCAGCGGCGGTGCGCCGCCCAGGTACCGGTAGCCGGCGCTCATCGGTGCCCGCAGATAGATATCGCCGAGTTCGCTGGGCCCCAACGGCGTCCCGCTCGGGTCGAGGATGCGGATCTCGGTGCCCCGGAAACCGCGGCCCACACTGCCCGGGTGCGCCAGCCACTCGTCGCCCCGCAGCGCGGTCAGCCCGAGGTTCTCGGTCATCCCGTAGGCCATCACCACCTGTTCGGGGGACAGCAGCTCAAACCAGGTGTGCAGCAGCGTCGGCGGCATCACCGCGGCGCCCTGCAGGATCCACGCCACGCTGGACAGATCCCGCGACCGGATATCGGGCAGCGCGGCGATCCGGGCCAACATGGTGGGGGTGGCGGTGAAGTTGGTGATCCGGTAGGTCTCGATCGCGGCGACGACGGCTGCGGCGTCGAACTTTTCCAGCACCACCAGGCGGTCGCCGCCCAGCAGGTTGTTGAGCGGGGCGAAGCCGTTGGTGTGATACATCGGGCCGGGCACCAGAATCGTCTGCGGCTGCGGGGTGGGCGCCCAGGCCGCCAGGAACGGGGTGGAGATTTCCGGGGTCCACACCGCCGGCGCCAGGTTGAGGATCACCTTGGGCAGCCCGGTGGAGCCGCTGCTGCAGATCCCGTTGACGGTGGGGGAGACCACGTCGGGCAAATCGGCGGCGGATTGCTCGGCCGCGACGCGGCCAGCGCGGCGCGGCGCGTGTCGTCGACCAGCACGGCGGGGTCGATCACCGCGAGCACCCGGGTGCGTTCCCAGTCCGGCAGATCCCAGCGCATCGGCACCGGCACCGCGCCGACCTTCCAGCAGCCCAACGCGGCCAGCACCAGCTCCATCGAGTTCGGGATCGCCAGCGCCACCAGCGAACCCGGCCCGGCGCCGTCGGCCGCCAACGCCCGCCCCCACTGGTTGGCGCGGGCATCGAGGTCACCGAAGGTCAGGGACCGCGCGGCGCCGTCGGGTGCCAGCGTGACTACCGCGACGTCGTCGCCGCGGTCGGCGGCCAGCGCCCGCAGCCGGGCCGGAAACGGGATTCCGTCGATCATGCCGTCCTCGTGAACAGGGTCTCCAACTCGTCGTCGCGCACCGCGGCGGTCAACCGCAGCGCCAAAGCCTCACCGCCCAGCGGCAACCGGATCAGCGGCTGGGTATGACGGTCCAGCACGCTGATATCGGATTCGTCGCAGAACCCCAGCGCCCCGAGCAGCTGATGCGCGATCCGCAGCACCTGCCGGGCGGTCTCCACCGCCTTGAGCCGCAGCACCACGGCGTCCGCCGACCGCAGCGGCGCCGGGCCGACGCCGCGCGGCACACGGTGTATTTGGCGAGTTCACTTAGCCCGCGCACCGCCACCGAGGCGTCGGCGACGGCGAACCGGACCGCCTGGAAATCGGCCAGCGGTTTGCCGAACTGCACCCGGGCCCGCACATGGTCGGTGGTGATCTCCAGGCAGCGTTGCACCGCGCCCAGGATCCGCCAGGACCCCAGCACCAGGTGCGCGTCGACGTCGACGGCGGGCACGGTGCCGTCGGGTCCGTTCAGCGTGGCCGGCACCAGAAACGGTCCCAGCCGGGCACCAGTGCGCGACGACGGCTGGGGGTGATAGCGCCGGCCCTCGAGGTCGGCGGCGACCCAGCCGCCGGGCAGGTCGGCCGGTGATCGATGCGCGGCGCGGTCGGGGTGCACCAACGCCAGCCGGGCCCCGTCGATCGCCAGCAGCTGCTC
>PPEA01000301.1 GCA_002967005.1 Mycobacterium talmoniae | reverse complement strand
GGCGACCGTCGGCGGCCGGGCGAACGGACCGCGCCGCACCGCGTTGAGCCGGATCTCCGGCAGCTCCACCGACGGGTCCACGGTGTCCAGCCAGACACGGCGTCGGCGACGTCGGCCGCCTGAATCGCGTACATCTCGAACGGAACATCCTGCAGCATCTCGGTTTCCACCGGCCCCGGGGTCACCAGGTGGACGCTGATCCCGTCCCGGTCCACCTCCAACGCCAGGGCCCGGGCGAACGCGTTCATCCCAGCCTTGGCCGCCGAGTAGGCGGTGCGGGCCGGCATCGGCTCATGGGCGGCCGACGAGGAGATGAACACCAGCCGCGACCCGGGCGCCATCTTCGGCAGCACCGCGGCGGTCACCACAAAACAGGAGTCCAAATTGGCCGCCAGGATCGTGCGCCACTGGTCGAAGGTCTGCTTGCGGGCGTAGGTTCCGCCCAGCACCCCGGCCGCGTGCACCACCAGATCGATGCGCGGCAGCGGGCTTAGCGCCGCGGCGAATCCGTCGGGGTCCGACGCGTCGGCGACGAGGTGGCGAGCCCCGAGCTCCTGCGCGGCGCGCGCAGCGGGGCGTCCCGGCGGGCCACCAAGACCACGTCGTAGCCGGCCGCCACCAGCGCGCGCCCGCAGGCCTTGCCGATCCCGCCGCTGCCGCCGGTGACCAGTGCGGTTTTCACGGCGGCGACTATCGCCGGGACAGCGCCTGCGGCGACAACGCATAGATCCGTTGATCGGTCCGCTCGGACAACACGTAGGTCTGGGCGTCGGCCACGTGCCGGGCGGCCATCTTGCGGGCCCGCTCCACGTCACCGGCCTCGATCATCTCGGTCAACTTGACGTGGGTGTTCAGCGCGGCGCGCCGTTTGGCCAGCGACGGGTAGGTGCCGCGGGCCGCGCTCTCCTCGGCCCACTGCTGCTCGTGGCTGCTCCACAGCGTCTCCAGGGCGCCGACCACCGCGATAATGGTGTCGTTGCCGCACCCGCGGACCACCAGATCGTGGAACTGGCGGCCGATTTCGGTGAACCGCCGGCCGTCGTCGAGGTGGGTGGCCATCGCGTCGTTGATCTGCTTGAGTTCGGGAACCAGGGTGTCGGCGCGGTCGGGGTGCTGGGCGGCCAGCGCCGCGCAGGCCGGTTCGAGCTCCAGCAGCGCCGCCCCCAGATCGGCCAGGCCCACGTGCTGGCTCTGCAGCAGCAGGCCGAGCATGTAGGCGGCGCTGGTTTTCGCCGGTGCGTGCACCACGGCGCCGCCCTGGTTACCGCGGCGCACCGAGATCAGGCCCTCGGTTTCCAGGATGCGCAGCGCTTCACGCAGCGAGACCAGGCTGACGTTGAACTGCTCGACCAGCACCTCTTGGCGGGGCAGCAGATCGCCGTCGGCGAGGTCGCCATCGATGATCTGGCGGCGCAACTCCTCGGCGACGATCTCGGCGATTCGCGGCGCCGAGAGCCGACGTCGGGCCTTGGGGCCAGTTCCCAGCGCAGTCACTTTGCTATTTTAGCAGTGATGACATAATTGACCGATGCACGTGAGCGGCGGGCCGACACCGCTGGACGGGCTCCGTGTCATCGAGATCAGCGACCGGATCGCCGGCAGCTACTGTGGCAAGCTGCTGGTCGACGCCGGTGCCCAGGTGCGCAAAATCGAGCCGCCGCAAGGAGATCCGCTGCGGCGCTACACCGCCAGCGGTGGTTCAGTGTCGGCGGATTCGGCGCTGTTCAGCTATTTAAACGCCGGCAAACGCAGCATCACCGCGGCACCGGGCCGGGTGCGCGCCGAACTGGCCGGCGCCGACGTCGTCGTGCTCACCCGATCCCAGGCTGTGGAGCTCGGCATCGACCCGCCGCGGCTGCTGGACGCCGCCCCGCGGGCCGTCGTCGTCACCATCTCCGATTTCGGCTGGACCGGGCCCTACGCCGAGCGGGCCGCCAGCGAATTCACCCTGCAGGCCTGGTCGGGGTTGACCGGTTTCCGCGGCGACCCGGCCGGGCCGCCGATCGCCATCGGCGGCGAGCTGGGGGAGTACATGGGCGGGGTGTGCGCCGCGTTCGGGGTGTTGGCGGTGCGTCGCCGCGTCGAACACGGCGGGCCCGGGGAACACCTGGATCTGTCGATGCTCGAGGCGATCACCGCGATGCAGAGCAGCGAATGGCTGCACAGCCAGCTGCTGCGGGTGGGCCCGGTCACCCGCACCGTGGAGGTGCCGTCGATCGAGCCGGCCCGCGACGGCTACGTCGGGATCACCATGGTCACCGGGCAACAGTGGCTGGACTTCGCGGCGATGGTCGACTGCCCCGAGCTGGCCGACGACCCGCAGCTGAGTTTCCAGCTGGGCCGCTGGGAACACCGCGACCGCATCCGCGCCCTGATCGGCGACTGGTTGGCGCAGCGCAGCGTCGACGAGATCGTCGAACTCGGCGCGCTGTTCCGGGTGCCGATCGCGCCGGTGGGCACCGGCGCGACCATCCGGGACATGGCGTATGCGACCGAGCGCGGCGTGTTCGTGCCCAACCCGGCCGGGTTTGACCAGCCCCGCCCGCCGTGGCTGATGTCGCGCTGCCACCCCGCGCCGCTGCGCGGCGCGCCGGCACTGGGCGAGGCCAACGACGAACCACCCTGGCCGCCACGCGAATCCGGGCCGCTGGTGGCGTCCGCCGGCTTGCCGCTGGACGGGGTGCGGGTTATCGACCTGACCGCGTTTTGGGCCGGGCCGGCCGCCACCCACCTGCTGGCCGCGTTCGGCGCCGACGTGATCAAGGTGGAGTCCATCCAGCGGCCCGACGGCATCCGCTACTCCGGCGGCATGCGCACCGACGTCGAGGACTGGTGGGAATACGGCTGGGTGTTTCACGCGATGAACACCAACAAACGCTCGGTGACCCTGGATCTGGGCTCCGACGACGGCCGTCGGCTGCTGCTGCAGCTGGTGGCCGACGCCGACGTGGTGATCGAGAACTTCTCACCGCGGGTGATGGACCATTTCGGGCTCACCGCCGACGCGCTGCTGGCGGTCAATCCGGCGCTGGTGATCGCCCGGATGCCGGCGTTCGGGCTGGACGGCCCGTGGCGTGACCGGGTGGGATTCGCGCCCACCATGGAGCAGAT